>NZ_SDKK01000057.1 GCF_008107625.1 Zoogloea oleivorans | reverse complement strand
CTTGATGGAGTGTTTTTGTTTTTTTGTGGTGTAGACGTAGAAATCCCCCAGACGGTTTGGTCTGGGGGATTTAAGGGTTAGTCTGACGATGACCTACTTTCACGCACGCGTGTGCACTATCATTGGCGCGGTCTCGTTTCACGGTCCTGTTCGGGATGGGAAGGGGTGGTTCCAAGACGCTATGGTCGTCAGACTGTAACTTGTGCCGCTCTGTGCCTTGTGGCGAGAGCGTCAAATGGGAAGAAGTGTTTTGTGTGTTGGGGTGTGTGACTGTATTTTTTCACAAGCCTTGCGAGCGGTCTATCGCGTCTTTGCAAGGTTATAGGATCAAGCCTCACGGGCAATTAGTACTGGTTAGCTTAATGCATTACTGCACTTCCACACCCAGCCTATCAACGTCGTGGTCTTCAACGACCCTTTAGGGGAATCTAGTTCCCAGGGATATCTCATCTTGAGGCGAGTTTCCCGCTTAGATGCTTTCAGCGGTTATCTCTTCCGAATTTAGCTACCCGGCGATGCGACTGGCGTCACAACCGGTACACCAGAGATTCGTCCACTCCGGTCCTCTCGTACTAGGAGCAGGCCCCCTCAAATATCCAGCGCCCACGGCAGATAGGGACCAAACTGTCTCACGACGTTTTAAACCCAGCTCACGTACCACTTTAAATGGCGAACAGCCATACCCTTGGGACCGGCTACAGCCCCAGGATGTGATGAGCCGACATCGAGGTGCCAAACTCCGCCGTCGATGTGAACTCTTGGGCGGAATCAGCCTGTTATCCCCAGAGTACCTTTTATCCGTTGAGCGATGGCCCTTCCATACAGAACCACCGGATCACTATGACCTGCTTTCGCACCTGCTCGACTTGTCGGTCTCGCAGTCAAGCCTTCTTTTGCCATTGCACTATCAGTACGATGTCCGACCGTACCTAGAAGACCTTCGTACTCCTCCGTTACCTTTTGGGAGGAGACCGCCCCAGTCAAACTGCCCACCATGCACGGTCCCCGATCCGGATTACGGACCTAGGTTAGAACCTCAACGACACCAGGGTGGTATTTCAAGGATGGCTCCACCGGAACTAGCGTCCCGGTTTCATCGCCTCCCACCTATCCTACACAAGTCCCGTCAAAGTCCAATGCAAAGCTACAGTAAAGGTTCATGGGGTCTTTCCGTCTAGCCGCGGGGAGATTGCATCTTCACAAACACTTCAACTTCGCTGAGTCTCAGGAGGAGACAGTGTGGCCATCGTTACGCCATTCGTGCAGGTCGGAACTTACCCGACAAGGAATTTCGCTACCTTAGGACCGTTATAGTTACGGCCGCCGTTTACCGGGGCTTCGATCAAGAGCTTGCACCCCATCACTTAACCTTCCGGCACCGGGCAGGCGTCACACCCTATACGTCCACTTTCGTGTTTGCAGAGTGCTGTGTTTTTAATAAACAGTCGCAGCCACCGATTCTCTGCGGCCTCTTCGCCCTTCGGATGTTCTCCTACAAGCTAATGAGGCATACCTTCTCCCGAAGTTACGGTATCAATTTGCCGAGTTCCTTCTCCTGAGTTCTCTCAAGCGCCTTAGTATCTTCTACCTGCCCACCTGTGTCGGTTTGCGGTACGGTCACTCTATGACTGAAGCTTAGAGGCTTTTCCTGGAAGCATGGTATCAATCACTTCACTCTCAAAGAGAGCTCGTCATCACGCCTCAGCTAAGCTCTCCGGATTTGCCTAAAGAGCACGCCTACACGCTTAAACCACCTATTCCAACAGATGGCTGATCTAACCTTCTCCGTCCCCCCATCGCATCATAGAGCGGTACAGGAATATTGACCTGTTTCCCATCGACTACGCATTTCTGCCTCGCCTTAGGGGCCGACTCACCCTGCGCCGATGAACGTTGCGCAGGAAACCTTGGGCTTTCGGCGAGGGTGCTTTTCACACCCTTTATCGCTACTCATGTCAGCATTCGCACTTCTGATATCTCCAGCATCCTTCTCAAGACACCTTCACAGACTTACAGAACGCTCCCCTACCATGCATTAAATGCATCCGCAGCTTCGGTTCATGGCTTGAGCCCCGTTACATCTTCCGCGCAGGACGACTCGACTAGTGAGCTATTACGCTTTCTTTAAAGGGTGGCTGCTTCTAAGCCAACCTCCTAGCTGTCTATGCCTTCCCACCTCGTTTTCCACTTAGCCATGGATTTGGGACCTTAGCTGGCGGTCTGGGTTGTTTCCCTCTTGACAACGGACGTTAGCACCCGCTGTCTGTCTCCCGTGTATCACTTTCCGGTATTCGGAGTTTGCTATCGCGAGGTAGATCGCAATGACCCCCTCAACGATTACAGTGCTCTACCCCCGGAAGTGTTCGCACGAGGCACTACCTAAATAGTTTTCGGGGAGAACCAGCTATTTCCAAGTTTGTTTAGCCTTTCACCCCTATCCACAGCTCATCCCCTAATTTTTCAACATTAGTGGGTTCGGACCTCCAGTGCGTGTTACCGCACCTTCATCCTGGCCATGGATAGATCACTTGGTTTCGGGTCTACGCCCAGCAACTGAATCGCCCTTATCAGACTCGCTTTCGCTACGCCTCCCCTATCCGGTTAAGCTTGCTACTGAACGTAAGTCGCTGACCCATTATACAAAAGGTACGCAGTCACCCCACAAGGAGGCTCCCACTGTTTGTATGCATGCGGTTTCAGGATCTATTTCACTCCCCTCCCGGGGTTCTTTTCGCCTTTCCCTCACGGTACTGGTTCACTATCGGTCGATTACGAGTATTTAGCCTTGGAGGATGGTCCCCCCATCTTCAGACAGGATTTCTCGTGTCCCGCCCTACTTGTCGCACGCTCAGACCCGCCAACTACTTTTCGCATACGGGGCTATCACCCACTATGGCCAGCCTTTCCAGACTGTTCTGCTAAGTAATCGGTTTAGTCGTGCAGGCTCATCCCCGTTCGCTCGCCACTACTTGGGGAATCTCGGTTGATTTCTTTTCCTCGGGGTACTTAGATGTTTCAGTTCTCCCGGTTCGCCTCCACATCCCTATGTATTCAGGATGGGATACCCTTGCGGGTGGGTTTCCCCATTCGGATATCGGGGGATCAAAGCTCCATTGCCAGCTCCCCCCCGCTTTTCGCAGGCTTGCACGTCCTTCATCGCCTGTAATCGCCTAGGCATCCACCACATGCACTTTGTCGCTTGATCCTATAACCTTGCACTCTGTTTCCAGAGAGCGCCGTCATAGACGAACTCGCGCGCTTGTGCGCATCGCCCTGCTGCTGGTTCAAAGCGCAGAACGATACTTAAAATGCAATCACACAACCCATGTAGCCACCCGTCTCATCAACAGGCAACTACACACTTCTTCCAATTTGTTAAAGATCGAACAGCTTGACTGGTAAAAAACCAGAATCAAATAAACCACGGCATCGCCGCAATTCGCTTGATTATGATTTCTTCAGGTCATCAAATGGTGGAGGCAGTCGGGATCGAACCGACGACCCCCGGCTTGCAAAGCCGGTGCTCTCCCAGCTGAGCTATGCCCCCATCTTGATAACCTTGGTGGGTCAGGTAGGAATCGAACCTACGACCCCCGCCTTATCAAGACGGTGCTCTAACCGACTGAGCTACTGACCCCCTGTTTCAACAAGGAGTCAGTCACCATCTTCGAGGAGGTCAGCACCTAGCCAACGACTACTCGCTTCTGACGCCTGACCCCTTCGCTGTTCTTTAAAGACAACCGATAGGTTGTGGATACTTGATCTCGAGGTTTATCTCTAGAAAGGAGGTGATCCAGCCGCACCTTCCGATACGGCTACCTTGTTACGACTTCACCCCAGTCATGAAGCTCACCGTGGTAAGCGCCCTCCTTGCGGTTAAGCTACCTACTTCTGGTAAACCCCACTCCCATGGTGTGACGGGCGGTGTGTACAAGACCCGGGAACGTATTCACCGCAGCATGCTGATCTGCGATTACTAGCGATTCCGACTTCACGGAGTCGAGTTGCAGACTCCGATCCGGACTACGATCGGCTTTCTGGGATTGGCTCCACCTCGCGGCTTGGCAACCCTCTGTACCGACCATTGTATGACGTGTGAAGCCCTACCCATAAGGGCCATGAGGACTTGACGTCATCCCCACCTTCCTCCGGTTTGTCACCGGCAGTCTCGTTAAAGTGCCCAACTTAATGATGGCAATTAGCGACAAGGGTTGCGCTCGTTGCGGGACTTAACCCAACATCTCACGACACGAGCTGACGACAGCCATGCAGCACCTGTGTTCAGGCTCCCTTTCGGGCACTCCTCAATCTCTCAAGGATTCCTGACATGTCAAGGGTAGGTAAGGTTTTTCGCGTTGCATCGAATTAATCCACATCATCCACCGCTTGTGCGGGTCCCCGTCAATTCCTTTGAGTTTTAACCTTGCGGCCGTACTCCCCAGGCGGTCAACTTCACGCGTTAGCTGCGTTACTCAATGAGTCTCCTCACCGAACAACTAGTTGACATCGTTTAGGGCGTGGACTACCAGGGTATCTAATCCTGTTTGCTCCCCACGCTTTCGTGCATGAGCGTCAGTACTGGCCCAGGAGGCTGCCTTCGCCATCGGTGTTCCTCCGCATATCTACGCATTTCACTGCTACACGCGGAATTCCACCTCCCTCTGCCGTACTCTAGTCATACAGTCACAAACGCAGTTCCCAGGTTGAGCCCGGGGATTTCACATCTGTCTTATATAACCGCCTGCGCACGCTTTACGCCCAGTAATTCCGATTAACGCTCGCACCCTACGTATTACCGCGGCTGCTGGCACGTAGTTAGCCGGTGCTTCTTCTTCCGGTACCGTCATCCACGCAGAGTATTAGCCTGCGCGATTTCTTTCCGGCTGAAAGAGCTTTACAACCCGAAGGCCTTCTTCACTCACGCGGCATGGCTGGATCAGGCTTTCGCCCATTGTCCAAAATTCCCCACTGCTGCCTCCCGTAGGAGTCTGGGCCGTGTCTCAGTCCCAGTGTGGCGGATCATCCTCTCAGACCCGCTACGGATCGTCGCCTTGGTGAGCCTTTACCCCACCAACTAGCTAATCCGACATCGGCCGCTCTAATTGCGCGAGGTTCTTACGAATCCCCCGCTTTCCCCCTCAGGGCGTATGCGGTATTAGCGTAACTTTCGCTACGTTATCCCCCACAAATAGGCACGTTCCGATGCATTACTCACCCGTTCGCCACTCGTCAGCGGAGCAAGCTCCCTGTTACCGTTCGACTTGCATGTGTAAAGCATGCCGCCAGCGTTCAATCTGAGCCAGGATCAAACTCTTAAGTTCAATCCAAAAACTCTCTAGAAACCTGCGGTTTCTTCGAGCACTTCAATTTCTTCGTGGCTTCTGGTATAAACCAAAAACCCCTCGAAACCGAGTACCCACACCTATCGGTTGTCACATTTTTAAAGAACTGCTGCAAGAAGCAGCGAAGAGGTGCGCA
>NZ_SDKK01000040.1:28472-28744 GCF_008107625.1 Zoogloea oleivorans | reverse complement strand
GCGGCCTGGCCGGCGTCCGGATCGACGATGCTGAGGGTGCCGGAAGCGCTGGTCTGGGCGGGGGTGTCTTCCTTGACGGTGCCGGTACCGGTGCCGAGGATTGCAGTGTCGGCGAGCGGGGTGACGGTGATGATCGCGGTGGTCGAGGACGTGCCGCCGTGGCCGTCGGCAATCGTGTACGTGACGGTGACCGGCCCATTGACGTTGGGCGCCGGGGTGAAGGTCAGCGTGCCGTTTGCGTTGACGATGACACTGCCCTGGGCCGGGTCGAC
>NZ_SDKK01000040.1:27228-28406 GCF_008107625.1 Zoogloea oleivorans | reverse complement strand
TCGTCTTCGTTGGTGGTGGCCGTGTCGGGTGTGGCGACGGGGCCATCGTTGGTGCCGATGATGGTGATCGCAACGCTGGAGGGGGTGCCGTCGGTGCTTTGCACCGGGAAGTTTTCACTCAGGGTGTCGCCGAGGCCGAGATTCTGGACGTCCAGGTTGGCGTTGTTGAGTGTGTAAGTCCAGTTGCCGGCCGCATCGAGAGTGAAGCTGCCGTAGGTGCCGACGACGTTGGTCTGGGGCCGGAAGCCGGCCTCACCAGCGTCCGGGTCGGTCACGGTGAGGGTGCCGCCGGTGCTGAGGATGCTGTCTTCGGTAACGCTGCCGCTGCCCGGGGTGACGATGGCCGGGTCATTGGTGCCGACCACGGTGATGGTGATGGTGCTGGTGGTGCCGTCGGACAGGCTGACCGGGAAGGTCTCGGTGCGGGTCTGGCCTTCACCGAGGCTTTGTACGACGCTGGCCGGATTGTTGAGGGTGTAGGTCCAGTTGCCGTCCGGATTGAGGGACAGGTTGCCGTAGGTGCCCGGGGTGGTGGGTTGCGGGACGAAGGTGGCGCCGCCGCTGGCCGTCAGGGTACCGCCGGTGGTGATCGGATTGTCTTCCTTGACGATGCCGACGCCAGGTGCACCGATGATTTCGTTCTGACCGAGGATGGTGACGACGACGGTGCTTTCGGTGCCATCGATGCTCTTGACGGTGAAGCTCTCGCTGCGGGTGTCGCCGTCGGCGAGGCCCTGGACCAGAGGGTTGCCATTGTCCAGGGTGTAGCTCCAGTGGCCGCTGGTGTCGATCGAGAAGCTGCCGAAGGTGCCGGGCACTCCGGCCTGGACCTGGAAGGCGGCTTCGCCTGCATCCCCATCGGTGATGGTGAGCGTGCCGCTGGCGAGGAGGGTGGTGTCTTCCCGGGTGATGCCGGTGTCGCTGCTGATGATGGCGGTGTCGGCGACTGGAGTGACGTTGATGATCGCGGTGGTCGAGGACGTGCCGCCGTGGCCGTCGGAGATGGTGTAAGTGACGGTGACCGGCCCATTGACGTTGGTGGCCGGGGTGAAGGTCAGCGTGCCGTTTGCGTTGACGACAACGCTGCCCTTGGTCGGGTCGACGCTGGCGCCGGTGACGGTGAGTACGTCGCCGCTGTCCGGATCGGTGTCGTTGCCGAGTACCGCGAAGGTGACCGG
>NZ_SDKK01000040.1:0-26178 GCF_008107625.1 Zoogloea oleivorans | reverse complement strand
CCGGTGCCGAGGATTGCAGTGTCGGCGAGCGGGGTGACGGTGATGATCGCGGTGGTGGTTGCTGTGCCGCCGTTTCCGTCGGAGATGGTGTAAGTGACGGTGACCGGCCCATTGACGTTGGGCGCCGGGGTGAAGGTCAGTGTGCCGTCCGGATTGATGGTGACTGTGCCCTTGGTCGGGTCGACGCTTGCCGAGCTGACGGTCAGGGGGTCACCATCGGGATCGCTGTCGTTGCCGAGCACGGTGAAGGTGACCGGGGTGTCTTCCGGCGTGCTGCTCGTATCAGCAATGGCCACCGGAGCGTCGTTGACCGCCGCGACGTTGATCGTCGCAGTGGCGGTGGAGGTGCCGCCCTTGCCGTCGCTGATAGTGTAGGTGACCGTGTCGGTGCCGTTGAAGTCGGCCTTCGGGACATAACGCAGGCTGCCGTCCGGGTTGACGGTGACCTGGCCGTTGAGGGCGCTGGCGCTGACGACAACGAGGGGGTCGTTTTCCGGGTCGCTGTCGTTGGCCAGGACGTCAACGTTGAGCGGCTGGTCTTCGGTGCCCTGCAGGTTGGTGTCGGCGGTGGCCGTCGGCGGGGTATTGACGGGGAGGGTGGTCGACCCGGCCGGCAGGAAGTCGATGCCGTCGGTGCTGCTGGTGTAGTTGTAGGAGACGGGCGTGACGTTTTCGAGGACGCGGACCAGGCGCACGAAGTCGTGGGTCTGGTCGCCGATGCCGCCACCGGCAAGGCCGGCGGCCGTGTCGTCGAGGTCGGCGAACGGATCCTTGCCGTCGTTGAGGGCCTGGATGACTTTTTCGGCGTCCGTGCCTCCCAGGCTCGAAATGACGTTTTCGCTGCGCTCGGGGGCGGTGGTGGCGAACAGCTCGTCATTCAGCAGCAACTGGCGATCGGGGCCGACGCTGACCTTGACGCCGGTGGGCAGCTCGAATTCCACGATGGCGCCGGCCTTGGTGATGATCTCCTGACCTTCGACGACGATGTCGCCCGGCTTGATGACGCTGAGCTTGCCGCTGGCATCCCGCACATAGGCCTCCCCCTGCACGAAAACGACGGTGCCCTTGGCGATGGCGTTGGTGGTGGCGTTCAGGGGGGCTGCAGGGGTGGCCATGACGGTCTCCGTAGACGGGGTTGTTCAGATGCTCCGGAATCTACGGCACAGGGCAAGGCTCCGCTATTGTCCACAAGGACAGGGTGCGTGACGGATGCCACGCACGTTTGCCGGATCAGCGGACGCCGTGCACCCGCAGGGCAAGTTGCAGGCGGTCGGCGACCTGCAGTTTTTCGAAGACGGCCTTGAGGTGGGCTTTGACGGTGCGCTCGGTGATGCCGAGGGCGTCGGCTATGCCAGGGTTGCTTTCGCCGATGGCGGCGTGATGGGCGACCTCCCGCTCGCGTTCGGTGAGCGGCGTGGCCCAGTCGGCCAGCCCGGCCCGGGGCAGGCGGGTATCCACCAGGCGCAAGAGGCGGGAGAGCAGGGCGCGGCCGACCCACAGTTCGCCACTCTCGATGACTTCCAGCGCCTGGCGCAGGGTATCGATCGGAGCGTGGCTGTGGCAGTAACCGCAGGCGCCCGCCTTGAGCGCGGCGAGGCCTTCGTCGTCATCCGGCCGCGACGAGGCGGCCAGGATGGCGAGTCCGCCTGCATTGCGCAGCCAGGCCGCTTCCGTCCATAGGGTCTTGCTGCCGATCCGGGGACGGCTCAGGTCGGTGACGACCAGCCGGTGGCCGGCTTTGTGCCAGGTGTCGAGGGCTTCGACTTCGCGGGCCCGGATGACGGCGGGGGCAAGGGCTTTCCAGCGTTCGGCGAGCAGGTCGTCGTCGGTCAGGATCAGGATGGGTTCCGGAATACGCATGGAGGTTCGTGTCGGCGTTCGTTTCACCGCTCGGTGAGGGCGTTGGCCTTGGCTCGCAGGACAGGTTTCATCATGTAGCTGAGGAGGGATTTCTTGCCGGTGAGGATGTCGACCTCGGCGACCATGCCGGGGATGATCGGCATGGCGGCATCACCGATGGTGGCGCGCTTGGTGCGCACTCGCACGATGTAGAAGGCGTTGCCCTTTTCATCGGTGATGGTGTCGGCACCGATATGTTCGAGGGTGGCTTCGAGGCCGCCATAGATGGAGAAGTCGTAGGCGGTAAATTTCACCAGCGCCGGCTGGCCGGGGCGCAGGAAGCCGATATCCTTGGGCTGCACACGGGCTTCCAGCATGAGGGCGTCGTCGCTCGGCACGATCTCGATGATCTCCTTGCCGGGCTGGACCACGCCACCCACGGTGTTGGCAAACAGCTGCTTCACGGTGCCGTTCATCGGTGCGCGAATTTCGGCCTGCTTGACCCGGTCGGCCAGGCCTTCACTGCCGGCGGACAGTGCAGAGAGCTTGGCGTTGGTTTCGGAAAGCTCGCTGCGGGCCTGGTTGCGCATGGTCAGCTCAACTTCCTCGATCTTGCGCTGGGCCTCCGAGATGGCGGCCTGGATGCGCGGGATCTGGGCGCCGGAGGCATCCCGTTCGCCCCGGTAGCGGGCCACGTCCCGTTCCAGGCGCAGGAGCTCCACTTCTGACACGGCGCCGGTCTTGGCGAGGGGACGGGTGACTTCGAGTTCGCGGGCGGTGAGGGTGTAGCTTTGCGTGGCCTGTTCGCGCTTGGCGATCAGTTCGTTGAGCTCGTTGCGGCGCTGGGACAGTTGCTGAGTGGCCACGCCGACGGTGGCGTTCAGTTCCATGCGCTTGTTTTCGTAAGCGCTGCGTTCCTGTTCGACCAGATCTGGCGCTTCCTTGATCAGCTCCGGTGGCGGCACGAAAGGCTTGCCGCTGGCTACGGCGGTAAGGCGGGCCGCTCTGGCGAGGAGAGCGATGTACTGGGCGCGGTTCTCGCGCAGGGAGGACACGAAACGGGTCGGGTCCACCTTGAGCAGAAGCTGGCCGGTTTTGACCTGCTGGCCTTCCTTGACGAGGATTTCGGAAACGATGCCGCCGTCGAGGCTCTGCATTACCTGCACCTGGCGGGACGGGATGACCTTGCCTTCGCCGCGGGTCACTTCGTCGAGTTGGGCGAAGGCGGCCCACCCCAGCAGAACAATGACGGCAATGAAGGTGGACCACACGGCGATGCGGCTGCCGCGCAGCTTTTGCTCGGCCATGGCCCACTCGGCGTCGGCCAGGTAGTCGGTGTCGTCGTGAATCTCGCGCTTCTCGGCGCCGTCGAGGACACGGTCGAAAGTGCGTGAGGCGCGTTGATAGACGACGTTGTAGGCGGGTTGAAAAATGGCCAGGAGGCGGTTCAGGAGTGCTTTCATGATGTTCACCCGGCCCGTCCGATACGGCCCTGCTGGAGGGCCTCCACCACCTGGGCCTTGGGCCCGTCGGCAACGATGCGGCCCTGATCGAGGACGATCAGGCGGTCGACCAGATCAAGCAGGGAGGTGCGGTGGGTGACGAGGATGATCGTCTTGGTGGCGGCAAAGCGGCGCAGGCGCTGCTTGAGGCCTTCCTCGCTCTGGTGGTCCATGCTGCTGGAGGGTTCATCCAGCAACAGGATGGGCGGGTCGTTGAGCATGGCGCGGGCAATGGCCACGGCCTGGCGCTGGCCGCCGGAGAGCGATTCGCCACGCTCGCCAATGGGCATTTCGAAGCCCTGCGGGTGGGTGTCGGCAAACTCCTTGACGCCAGCCAGCTCGGCGGCGGCGAGGATGGCGCTGTCGTCGGCGAAGGGGGCACCCATGGCAATGTTGTGCTTGAGCGTACCGTAGAACAGGGTCACGTCCTGGGGCACGAAGCCGATGGCACGGCGCAGCTCGGCAGGGTCGATCTGGCGGGCGTCGATGCCGTCGACGAAGACGGAACCTTCGGTGGGCTGGTAGAGGCCGAGGACCAGCTTTTCGATGGTGGTCTTGCCGGAGCCGATGCGTCCGATGATGCCGACTTTCTCGCCGGCCTTGAGCTTGAAGCTGACTTTCTTCAGCACCGCCTCGTCGCGGCCGGGATAACAAAAGCTCACGTCCTTGAACTCGATTTCACCTGAAAAAGTGGCCCGATGCACGAAGCTCGCGCCTTCGGGCCGCTCGACCGGCAGTTCCATGTGCGTATTGACCGACGCCAGGGAGGTGCGGGCACTTTGGTACTGCATCATCAGCCCCGCTACCTGACCCAGAGGCGCCATGGCCCGGCCCGAGAGCATCGAGGCGGCGATGATGCCGCCCATCGACATGTTGCCCGCCGAGAGTTCATAGACGCCGACGATGATCACCGCAATATTCACCAGCTGTTGCATGAGCTGGGCGAAGTTCACCGTGCCTGCCGAGAGCAGCTTGAGGCGCCCGCTGACCTGGGCGATGAACAGCGTGGCTCGTTCCCACTGGCGCTGAACGAGGCTTTCTGCACTGAGGGTCTTGAGGGTTTCGAGGCCGACCAGGCTTTCGACCAACGTGGCATTGCGCTGGGCGCTGGCCCGGTAGGTGGTTTCGGTGAGTTCGTGCATCTTGTCCTGGGACACGAGGGTGACGAACAGCACCAGCAGCATGCCGACCAGCGGCGGCAGCAGCAGCCATGGGGAGATCCACACCATGACGAGGAGAAAGAGCAGGACAAAGGGCAGGTCGATCAGCGTGGTGACGGTAGCTGAGGCGATAAAGTCACGCACGCCTTCGAAGGCCCGCAGGTTGGCCGCGAAGGAGCCTACCGAGGCCGGACGGGCGTCCATGCGCAGGCCGAGGACGCGTTCCATGATGCGCGCCGAGAGTTGTACGTCGATGCGCTTGCCTGCGGTGTCGACGATGTAGGCCCGGAGGGTGCGCAGCATGAAGTCGAAGCCGAGCACCAGGATGGCGCCGATGGCCAGTACCCACAGGGTTTCGACCGCGTGGTTGGGCACCACCCGGTCGTACACCGTCATGGAGAACATGGGAATGGCGAGGGCGAACAGGTTGACGATCAGCGCTGCCAGCAGGGTGTCCCGGTAGAGACGCCAGTTTTCAAAGACGGTGCCCCAGAACCAGTGGTTAGCCTTGAGGGCCTTGACCTGCGGCGCCCGGGCTTCAAAGCGGAAGCGCGGGCGGACGAAGCAGATGAGGCCGGTGTACAGCACGGCGAGTTCGTCGGCGCTGAGCTCGTCGGCGGATTCGCCGGCTTCGGGGAAACGTACCCGGGCACCGCCGTTGGGCAGGCGTTCGAGCATGACGCAGGCGCGGCGGTCATGGAGAAGCAGGATTGCCGGCAGCAGGCCCGGACTGATCTCGGCGGCGGGCTTGCGCACGATTCGGGCGGTCAGCCCGGCGCGGGTCGCCGCGCGGGGCAACAGTGACGGGGTCAGGCGGTTATCCACCAGCGGCAGGCCGGCAGAGAGAGCCGCTGCGGTGAACGGGTTGCCGTGGAGCTGGGTCAGGATGACCAGCGCGTCAAGCAGGGGATCTTCATGGGTGGCGGCTTCGCCCGGGTGCCAGTTGTTGTCGGTGGCGGCCGGCCCGGAGCGGGCGGCGGACGGGGCGGCAGAGGGTGCAGCGTCGGTCATCGGCACAATCGTTTCGTGGTCATTTCACGGCCGGACAGCTTATAACCCGTCCGGATACGGCCCCCGCCGGGCGGGCAACCGTTTCGATTGTATGGATAACGGGTGCGGCAGGGGGAACTTGAGCCTTCAGGCAGGCCAGGCTGGAAAGTGTGGCGGCGCTTAGATAACGTCGTCGGGGCCGAGCAGATCGAGACCGTGGCGAAGGCGGGCACGGGCGCCTTTGCGGGTCATGAGCTTGCGCTGGGCTTCCGCAGGGAGGTCGGTGAGGCGCAGCAGTCCACGGTCGATCAGCACGTCCACCACGTCTTCGATGACCCGGATCAGTTCGGCGTCGAGGCGGGTGAACTCGCCGCTGCCAGTGAGGGAGGCCAGATCGGGGTGGCCGGAGGGGAGTTCTTCTTGGTGGCCGGGCCCCGTCGTGGAGAAGAGGGCCACGACCTGGCCGGCGAAATCACGTTGAACGTAGGGCATGGGAGAGCGGAACCGGAGAGTGAGGGAAGGGAAAGTCGCTCCGATGGAAGCGACTTTCCGCTCAGTTCGCGGGGGTCTGCAATTCCCGGGGCAGGGGGAAAGTCACTTTTTCAGGAACACCTTCCAGGGCTCTTACGGACGCCGCACCCAGTTCCTTGAGGCGGGTGATCACCGAATTCACCAGCACTTCGGGTGCCGAAGCGCCAGCCGTGACGCCAATGCGCTGCTTGCCGACGATCCACGCCGGGTCGATGGCCTCTGCGTTGTCGATCAGGTAGGCCGGAACCTTCAGCAGTTCGGCCACTTCGCGCAGGCGATTGGAGTTGGAGCTGTTGACCGAGCCGACGACCAGCACGAGATCCGACTGGGGGGCCATGAACTTCACGGCATCCTGGCGGTTCTGGGTGGCGTAACAGATGTCGTCCTTCTTGGGGCCGACGATGGACGGGAAGCGTTCGCGCAGGGCCGTGACGATGGCGCCGGCGTCGTCCACCGATAGGGTGGTTTGAGTGACGTAGGCGAGCATGTCGGGGTTCTTCACCTGCAGGCCGGCCACGTCGGTGGCGCTTTCCACCAGGTAGATGCCGTCCTTTACCTGGCCCATGGTGCCTTCCACTTCCGGATGACCCTTGTGGCCGATCATGATCAGTTCGCGGCCCTGGTCGCGCATGCGGGCGACTTCGAGGTGAACCTTGGTGACCAGCGGGCAGGTGGCGTCAAAGACGCGCAGACCGCGGGCCTCCGCTTCGCTGCGCACCAGCTGGGACACGCCGTGGGCACTGAAAATGACGGTGTTGCCGGCGGGCACGTCGGACAGCTCTTCGATGAAGATGGCGCCCTTGGCGCGCAGGCCTTCGACCACGAAGCGGTTGTGCACGACTTCATGGCGCACGTAGATGGGCGCGCCGAACTGGGCCAGGGCCCGCTCGACGATCTCGATGGCCCGTTCCACGCCGGCGCAGAAACCGCGGGGATTGGCGAGCAGGACTTCCATGGAATACCTCGGGTTGCGGCTCAGTTGATGCCGATGACTTCGACTTCGAAGCGGATGGCCTTGCCGGCCAGCGGATGGTTGAAGTCGATCACCGCGTGGGTGTCGAGGACTTCGCGGATCAGGCCGGGGTAGCGGGTGCCGTCCGGTGCGGTGAATTCCATGATGACCATCGGGGCGACTTCGGTGTTGCTCGGGAAGTCTTCGAGGCGAACCTTCTCGATCAGGTCTTCGCGATGCACGCCGAAGGCGTTTTCGGGTTCGAGCAGGAAGTTGTGACGCTCGCCCACGGTGATGCCGGCGAGGCAGCGCTCCAGCGTCGGGGCGATGTCGCCCTTGCCAAGTTGCAGGGTGGCGGGCTGGGATTCGAAGGTGCTGATCAGCGCCTGACCGTTGTCGAGGGTGATGCGGTAGTGCAGGGTCAGGAGGCTGTCGGGCTGGACGATCTGGGTCATGAGAGTTTCTCTTGGGCAGGGGCGGCGTGACGGGATTCGCGCAACTGGGCGATGAACATCAATACGACGCCCACGCAAATGGCGGAATCCGCCACGTTGAAGGCTGGCCAGCCGTAGCGGCCGACGTGGAAATACAGGAAGTCGACCACGGCGCCGAAGACGAAGCGGTCGATGACATTGCCGATGGCTCCGCCAATGATCAGGGCGAACGACAGCGGCTGCAGCAGTTCATGCTGATGACGCGCCAGGAGGCGCAGCAGCCAGCCACAGATGCCGGCGGCCAGAGCGACGAAGAACCAGCGCTGCCAGCCGCCCTGATCTGCCAGGAAGCTGAACGCAGCCCCCGGGTTGAAGGCCAGAACCAGGTCGAAGTAGTCGGTGACGTGGATCACCTCGCCGTTGCGCAGGGCGCCGCGGACGAGGTGCTTGGTCCATTGGTCCACCAGTACGATGATGGCTGAAAGGCCGATCCAGTTGCCGAGGCGTAGTTTCAAGGGCTGGGTTCCTGTGAGGTGAAAAGGACTCAGGCCGCCGAGCGGGCTTCGCCGGTGCCGTACAGGTTTGACGTGCAACGACCGCAAAGTTCCGGGTGGGCGGCATCGTGACCGACGTCGTCCCGGTAGTGCCAGCAGCGCTCGCACTTCTTGTGGGCCGACGGGGTGACGAGGATGGTTTCGTCCGCTTCGCTACCAACCTTGACCAGCGTGGTCTTTGAGCAGATCAGCACGAAGCGCAGGTCGTCGGCGAGGCTGGCGAGGAGGTCGAATTTGTCGCCGGCGAGGCGGATTTCGACTTCGGCCTGCAGGGACGAGCCGACCTTGCCTTCGGTACGTACGGCTTCGATGACCTTTTGCACGTCGGCACGCAGGGTGCGGATGGCGCTCCAGCGTTCGAGCAGGGCTTCTTCGCCGTCTTGCGCCGGCAGGCTGTGGAAGGCGTGGAACATCACGCTGTCATCTGCGTCCTTGCCCAGCAGCAGCCAGATTTCCTCGGCGGTGAAGGACAGGATCGGGGCCATCAGCGTCACGACGGATTGCAGTACGTGCCACAGGGCGCTCTGGGCCGAGCGGCGGGCGACGGACTTGGCCTGGGTGGTGTAGAGGCGATCCTTGAGGATGTCCAGGTACACGGCGCCGAGGTCTTCGGAGGCGAAGTTTTGCAGGGCCTGGACGATGCGATGGAACTCGTAGCTGCCGTAGTCGGCCTCGGCCTGGGTTTGCAGCTTGCGGGTCAGGGCCAGGGCGTAGCGGTCGATCTCCAGCCACTCGGAAACCGGCAGCATGTCGGCGGTCGGGTCGAAGTCGGAAGTGTTGGCGAGCAGGAAGCGCAGGGTGTTGCGCAGGCGGCGGTAGGTTTCGACGACGCGATCGAGGATCTCTTTGGAGATCGACAGCTCGCCCGAGTAATCGGTGGAGGCGACCCACAGGCGCAGGATGTCGGCGCCGAGCTTGCCGGTGACTTCCTGCGGTACGACCACGTTGCCCAGCGACTTGCTCATCTTGCGGCCGGTGCCATCCACGGCGAAACCGTGGGTGAGCAGCGCCTTGTAGGGCGGGTGGCCGTCAATGGCGCAGCCGGTGAGCAGCGACGAATGAAACCAGCCGCGGTGCTGGTCGGAGCCTTCCAGGTACAGGTCGGCACGCGGGCCGGTCGCGTGGCCGGCCGGGTGGGAGCCACGCAGCACATGCCAGTGGGTCGTGCCGGAGTCGAACCAGACGTCGAGGGTGTCGCTGATCTTGTCGTACTGGCTGGCTTCTTCGCCGAGCAGTTCGGCCGGGTCGAGCTTGAACCAGGCGGCGATGCCTTCCTTTTCGATGCGCTGGGCGACTTCTTCCATTAGCTCGACGGTGCGCGGATGCAGCTCGCCGGTGGTCTTGTCGAGGAAGAAGGGAATCGGTACGCCCCAGTTGCGCTGGCGCGAGATGCACCAGTCGGGCCGGTTGGCGATCATGGCGTGGAGCCGCGCCTGACCCCAGGACGGGAAAAACTCGGTGGCCTCAACGCCGCCAAGGGCGAGCTCGCGCAGGCTCGGGCCGTTGTTCGGCTTGAGGTCCATGCCGACGAACCACTGGGCGGTGGCCCGGTAGATCAGCGGGGTCTTGTGACGCCAGCAGTGCATGTAGCTGTGGGTGATCTTCTCGTGGGAGAAGAGGGCGCCCACTTCCTGCAGCTTTTCGACGACGATCGGGTTGGCCTTCCAGATATGCAGGCCGCCGAAGAAGGGCAGGGACTCGGCATACACGCCGTTGCTCTGCACCGGGGTGAGGATGTCGTCGTTGGTGAAGCCGTTGGCCTTGCAGGAGTTGAAGTCTTCCAGGCCATAGGCCGGCGCCGAGTGGACGATGCCGGTACCGGCGTCGAGGCCCACGTAGTCGGCGATGAAAACGGGCGACAGGCGATCGTAGAACGGGTGGCGGAAGTTGATCTTTTCGAGCTTGGCGCCGACTGCGCGGGCGACGATGGTGCCTTCAAGGTCGAAGCGCTTGAGGCTGGTTTCGACCAGTTCGGTGGCCAGCACGAGCAGGCCGCGGGGTGTGTCGACCAGCGCGTATTCGTGCTCGGGGTGGGCGTTGAGGGCTTGGTTGGCGGGGATGGTCCACGGGGTGGTGGTCCAGATCACGGCCCAGGCATCCTTGCCGGCGGGGAGCGCCGACAGGCCGAAGGCGGCGGCGAGCTTGTCGGGTTCGGCGCAGGGGAAGCCGACGTCCACAGCCGGGCTGCCCTTGTCCTGATATTCCACTTCTGCCTCAGCCAGGGCCGAGCCGCAATCGAAGCACCAGTTGACCGGCTTGAGCCCCTTGAAGACCCAGCCGCGCTTGACCATTTCGGCCAGCGCACGCACTTCACCGGCTTCGTTGCCGAAGTCCATGGTGCGGTACGGGTTGTCCCAGTCGCCCAGCACGCCGAGGCGGATGAAGTCCTTCTTCTGCTCTTCGATTTGATCAAAGGCGTAGGTGCGGCAGAGTTCACGCACCTTGTCGGCGGGCAGGCCCTTGCCGTGGGTGACTTCGATCTTGTGCTCGATGGGCAGGCCGTGACAGTCCCAGCCCGGCACGTAGGGGGCGTCGAAGCCGGCCAGGGTCTTGGAGCGGACGATGATGTCCTTGAGGATCTTGTTCAGCGCGTGGCCGATGTGGATGCTGCCGTTGGCGTACGGAGGGCCGTCGTGCAGGATGAACTTGGGCCGGCCGGCCGCGGCCTTGCGGATCTTCTGGTAGAGCTTGCGTTGCTGCCAGTCCGCCACCCAGTTCGGCTCGCGCTTGGCGAGGTCGCCGCGCATGGGGAAGGGGGTGTCGGTCAGGTTCAGGGTCTTGCGATGCGGCGTATCTTGCGGGTTCTGGGGCTTGCGGGTTTCGGACATGGTTTGTGCGGCCTGTGAATTCAGAGGGGATTCTGGACGAAGTAGGTGCGGGCCTCTTCGGCGTCGCGGGCAATCTGGGCGGTGAGGGCTTCGAGGCTGTCGTAGCGTTCCTCATCCCGTTGCTTGCGGAGAAAGTTGACTCGCAGGTGGGCGTCGTAGCAGTCCGCGCTCCAGTCGAAGAGGTTCACTTCGAGGGTCGGGCGGCCGGCGTCATTGATGGTTGGGCGCACGCCAATGCTGGCCACGCCGGGCCATGGCCGGTCGGCGAGGCCGTCCACGCTCACTGTGTAGATGCCCATCATCGGCGGGCTGCGGTGCTTGAGCTGGATGTTGGCGGTGGGAAAACCGATGGTGCGGCCGATCTTGTCGCCATGCATGACTCGCCCGCTGATGCTGTAGGGGCGGCCGAGCAGGCGGGCGGCGTGGGCCATGTCACCTTCGATCAGCGCGCAACGCACGGCGGAGCTGGATACGCGTTCGCCCTCGTGGTCGAGGGTGTGCATGGCTTCGACGGTGAATCCGGCTACCTCACCGGCAGCCTTGAGCATGGCGAAGTCGCCCTTGCGGCCCTTGCCGAAGCGGAAGTCGTCGCCGATCAGCAGATGGCGTACGCCGAGGCCGCGGATGAGCATGTCTTCAATGAACTCCTCGGCACTCAGGGCGGCGAGGCGGGCGTTGAAGCGGCCTATATACAAGCGATCCACACCTTGTGCTTCGAGCAGGAGGATTTTCTCGCGCAGGGAGGTGAGGCGGGTCGGGCGGTTTTCGTGGGTGAAATATTCCCGCGGGTGGGGCTCGAAGGTGAGCATCGCCGCGGGCAGCCCGGTTTCCCGGGACTTGGCGACCAGTTTCGCGAGCAGCGCCTGATGGCCGCGGTGCACGCCATCGAAGTTGCCGATGGTGAGCACGCAGCCGTACTCGGAGCGCTCGGGAATTCCGCGGAAAACCTGCATGGGGATTCTGGGCAAAGGCGCGATTATAGCGGACGCCCGTTGAGGGGCGAAGCCGCCGCCATCCTGCGCCTTATTCGCCCTGTCCGGCGCGCTCGCGATGGAAGCGGGCGACGTAGTCGGAAAGGGTGCCGCTGGCGATGGCGTCGCGCAGGTCGCGCATCAGTTGCTGGTAGTAATGCAGGTTGTGGATGGTGGCCAGCCGCGCGCCGAGAATCTCGTTGAGGCGGTTGAGGTGGTGCAGGTAGCCCCGCGAGAAGTTGCGGCAGGTGTAGCAGTCGCAGGATTCGTCGAGCGGACGGGTGTCGGTCTTGTGGCGTGCGTTGCGGATCTTGATGTCGCCGTGGCGGGTGAACAGCCAGCCGTTGCGGGCGTTGCGGGTCGGCATCACGCAGTCGAACATGTCGATGCCGGCTTGCACGGCGAAGACGATGTCTTCCGGCGTGCCGACGCCCATCAGGTAACGGGGTTTGTCTTTGGGCATGCGCGGTGCGGTGTGGTGCAGGATGCGCTGCATGTCTTCCTTGGGCTCACCCACCGACAGGCCGCCGATGGCGTAGCCGTGGAAACCGATTTCCTCCAGCCCGCCGAGGGATTCGTCACGCAGATTTTCGTACATGCCACCCTGGACGATGCCGAACAGGGCGTTGTTGTTTTCCTGCCGGTCGAATTCGTCCCGCGAACGCTGGGCCCAGCGCAGGGACAGGCGCATCGAGTCGGCCGCTTCGGTGACGGTGGCCGGGTGCGGGGTACATTCGTCGAAGATCATCACCACGTCGGAGTTGAGCACCTTCTGGATGCGCATCGATTCTTCAGGTGTCAGGAAGAGCTTGTCGCCATTGACCGGTGAGTTGAAACGCACGCCTTCTTCACTGATCTTGCGCAGGGCGCCCAGGGAGAAAACCTGGAAGCCGCCGGAGTCGGTGAGGATGGGGCCGTCCCAGGCCATGAATTGGTGCAGGCCGCCGAAGGCTTCCATGACTTCGAGGCCCGGGCGCAGCCACAGGTGGAAGGTGTTGCCGAGGCAGATCTGGGCACCGATGTCGCGCAGGTCTTGCGGCGAGATGCCCTTGACCGTGCCGTAGGTGCCGACCGGCATGAAGGCCGGCGTGTCGACGGTGCCGTGGTTGAGGGTCAGGTGGCCACGACGGGCAGCACCGTCGGTGGCGAGGAGTTCGTATTTCATGCGCAGTTTCGGGTCAGGAACATGGCGTCGCCGTAGCTGAAGAAGCGGTAGCGTTGGGCGATGGCGTGGGTGTAGGCGTTGCGGATGGCGTCCATGCCGGCAAAGGCGGAGACGAGCATCAGCAGCGTGGATTTGGGGAGGTGGAAGTTGGTAATCAGCGCGTCAGCGACCTGAAATTGGTAGCCAGGCAGGATGAAGAGGTCGCTCTCCGCTTCGCCTGCCTTGAGTGCGTCATGGCGTGCCGCCGATTCGAGGGCCCGCATGCTGGTTGTGCCAACGCACACCACGCGCTTGCCGGCGGCCTTGGTGGCGGCGATGGCATCGACGGTGGCTTGTGGCACAAAGTAGGTTTCGGTGTGCATCTTGTGTTCGGCAAGGTCGTGCACGCGTACCGGCTGAAAGGTGCCCGCGCCAACGTTAAGCGTTATGAAGGCGCTGTTTACACCTTGTTGAGCCAAGAGGGCGAGCAGGGTTTCATCAAAATGCAGGCCGGCGGTGGGTGCCGCGACCGAGCCCGGATTACGGGCGAACACCGTTTGGTAGCGGGATTCGTCAGCGTTGCCTGCCGCACGCTCTATATAAGGAGGCAGGGGCAGGTGGCCGTGGCGCTCCAGCAGAACAATGAGGTCTTCGGTGTCGGGAAAGCGCAAATGGAAGAATTCGCCGACACGGCCAATTACTTCCACATCCAGTGCGCCTTCGAGGCACAACCGGGTACCCGGCTTGGGCGACTTGCTGGCGCGCACTTGCGCCAGGGCTTCGTGGGGGCCGAGCGGGCGCTCGATCATGACTTCTATCTGGCCGCCACTGTCCTTTGTGCCGAACAGGCGTGCGTGCAGCACCCGCGTGTCGTTGAATACCAGCAGGTCGCCAGGGGCTAGCAGGGTGGCAATATCGGCAAAACGCAGATCGGCGATTTCGGGCGCAAGCTGCAGAAGACGGCTGTCGGTGCGGCCTTTTAGTGGCGCCTGGGCAATCAGCTCCGCGGGGAGCGGGTAATTAAAGTCGTCAAGAGTCCAGGGCATGAGTTGAAGCAATGTAGAGTTTCATGGATAATGCAGCGCTTCCCAAGCCGGGATGGCGGAATCGGTAGACGCAGCGGATTCAAAATCCGCCGCCGCAAGGTGTGGGGGTTCGAGTCCCCCTCCCGGCACCAAGACACTTTAGCAATACAGCTTGTTTTAGTCTATATCACCAGAATCAATGACTTAAGGCGCCGCGAGGTGCCTTTTTTCATTTCGGGTGGTGTTTTCTTTGCTGTTTTTGCCGCGCGTCGCAATTTATTTTTGCAATGATGTTGACGGAGTTTGATTGTTATATATAATGCGGCCTCTTCGTTGCAGCGTTGCCGGAAACGAAACGCGGACGGGGTGGTGAAGTAGGAAGTGCTGCAGAGGATCGCAGTGCTGGCGTTTCAGGTTTTTTGGAAATCGGGTTTAAAAAAGATTTCACGAAAGCTTGACAGAGTCTGAAAGCTCTGTATAATGCGCACCTCTTCGCTGCTTCTTGCAGCAGTTCTTTAAAAATGTGACAACCGATAGGTGTGGGTACTCGGTTTCGAGGGGTTTTTGGTTTATACCAGAAGCCACGAAGAAATTGAAGTGCTCGAAGAAACCGCAGGTTTCTAGAGAGTTTTTGGATTGAACTTAAGAGTTTGATCCTGGCTCAGATTGAACGCTGGCGGCATGCTTTACACATGCAAGTCGAACGGTAACAGGGAGCTTGCTCCGCTGACGAGTGGCGAACGGGTGAGTAATGCATCGGAACGTGCCTATTTGTGGGGGATAACGTAGCGAAAGTTACGCTAATACCGCATACGCCCTGAGGGGGAAAGCGGGGGATTCGTAAGAACCTCGCGCAATTAGAGCGGCCGATGTCGGATTAGCTAGTTGGTGGGGTAAAGGCTCACCAAGGCGACGATCCGTAGCGGGTCTGAGAGGATGATCCGCCACACTGGGACTGAGACACGGCCCAGACTCCTACGGGAGGCAGCAGTGGGGAATTTTGGACAATGGGCGAAAGCCTGATCCAGCCATGCCGCGTGAGTGAAGAAGGCCTTCGGGTTGTAAAGCTCTTTCAGCCGGAAAGAAATCGCGCAGGCTAATACTCTGCGTGGATGACGGTACCGGAAGAAGAAGCACCGGCTAACTACGTGCCAGCAGCCGCGGTAATACGTAGGGTGCGAGCGTTAATCGGAATTACTGGGCGTAAAGCGTGCGCAGGCGGTTATATAAGACAGATGTGAAATCCCCGGGCTCAACCTGGGAACTGCGTTTGTGACTGTATGACTAGAGTACGGCAGAGGGAGGTGGAATTCCGCGTGTAGCAGTGAAATGCGTAGATATGCGGAGGAACACCGATGGCGAAGGCAGCCTCCTGGGCCAGTACTGACGCTCATGCACGAAAGCGTGGGGAGCAAACAGGATTAGATACCCTGGTAGTCCACGCCCTAAACGATGTCAACTAGTTGTTCGGTGAGGAGACTCATTGAGTAACGCAGCTAACGCGTGAAGTTGACCGCCTGGGGAGTACGGCCGCAAGGTTAAAACTCAAAGGAATTGACGGGGACCCGCACAAGCGGTGGATGATGTGGATTAATTCGATGCAACGCGAAAAACCTTACCTACCCTTGACATGTCAGGAATCCTTGAGAGATTGAGGAGTGCCCGAAAGGGAGCCTGAACACAGGTGCTGCATGGCTGTCGTCAGCTCGTGTCGTGAGATGTTGGGTTAAGTCCCGCAACGAGCGCAACCCTTGTCGCTAATTGCCATCATTAAGTTGGGCACTTTAACGAGACTGCCGGTGACAAACCGGAGGAAGGTGGGGATGACGTCAAGTCCTCATGGCCCTTATGGGTAGGGCTTCACACGTCATACAATGGTCGGTACAGAGGGTTGCCAAGCCGCGAGGTGGAGCCAATCCCAGAAAGCCGATCGTAGTCCGGATCGGAGTCTGCAACTCGACTCCGTGAAGTCGGAATCGCTAGTAATCGCAGATCAGCATGCTGCGGTGAATACGTTCCCGGGTCTTGTACACACCGCCCGTCACACCATGGGAGTGGGGTTTACCAGAAGTAGGTAGCTTAACCGCAAGGAGGGCGCTTACCACGGTGAGCTTCATGACTGGGGTGAAGTCGTAACAAGGTAGCCGTATCGGAAGGTGCGGCTGGATCACCTCCTTTCTAGAGATAAACCTCGAGATCAAGTATCCACAACCTATCGGTTGTCTTTAAAGAACAGCGAAGGGGTCAGGCGTCAGAAGCGAGTAGTCGTTGGCTAGGTGCTGACCTCCTCGAAGATGGTGACTGACTCCTTGTTGAAACAGGGGGTCAGTAGCTCAGTCGGTTAGAGCACCGTCTTGATAAGGCGGGGGTCGTAGGTTCGATTCCTACCTGACCCACCAAGGTTATCAAGATGGGGGCATAGCTCAGCTGGGAGAGCACCGGCTTTGCAAGCCGGGGGTCGTCGGTTCGATCCCGACTGCCTCCACCATTTGATGACCTGAAGAAATCATAATCAAGCGAATTGCGGCGATGCCGTGGTTTATTTGATTCTGGTTTTTTACCAGTCAAGCTGTTCGATCTTTAACAAATTGGAAGAAGTGTGTAGTTGCCTGTTGATGAGACGGGTGGCTACATGGGTTGTGTGATTGCATTTTAAGTATCGTTCTGCGCTTTGAACCAGCAGCAGGGCGATGCGCACAAGCGCGCGAGTTCGTCTATGACGGCGCTCTCTGGAAACAGAGTGCAAGGTTATAGGATCAAGCGACAAAGTGCATGTGGTGGATGCCTAGGCGATTACAGGCGATGAAGGACGTGCAAGCCTGCGAAAAGCGGGGGGGAGCTGGCAATGGAGCTTTGATCCCCCGATATCCGAATGGGGAAACCCACCCGCAAGGGTATCCCATCCTGAATACATAGGGATGTGGAGGCGAACCGGGAGAACTGAAACATCTAAGTACCCCGAGGAAAAGAAATCAACCGAGATTCCCCAAGTAGTGGCGAGCGAACGGGGATGAGCCTGCACGACTAAACCGATTACTTAGCAGAACAGTCTGGAAAGGCTGGCCATAGTGGGTGATAGCCCCGTATGCGAAAAGTAGTTGGCGGGTCTGAGCGTGCGACAAGTAGGGCGGGACACGAGAAATCCTGTCTGAAGATGGGGGGACCATCCTCCAAGGCTAAATACTCGTAATCGACCGATAGTGAACCAGTACCGTGAGGGAAAGGCGAAAAGAACCCCGGGAGGGGAGTGAAATAGATCCTGAAACCGCATGCATACAAACAGTGGGAGCCTCCTTGTGGGGTGACTGCGTACCTTTTGTATAATGGGTCAGCGACTTACGTTCAGTAGCAAGCTTAACCGGATAGGGGAGGCGTAGCGAAAGCGAGTCTGATAAGGGCGATTCAGTTGCTGGGCGTAGACCCGAAACCAAGTGATCTATCCATGGCCAGGATGAAGGTGCGGTAACACGCACTGGAGGTCCGAACCCACTAATGTTGAAAAATTAGGGGATGAGCTGTGGATAGGGGTGAAAGGCTAAACAAACTTGGAAATAGCTGGTTCTCCCCGAAAACTATTTAGGTAGTGCCTCGTGCGAACACTTCCGGGGGTAGAGCACTGTAATCGTTGAGGGGGTCATTGCGATCTACCTCGCGATAGCAAACTCCGAATACCGGAAAGTGATACACGGGAGACAGACAGCGGGTGCTAACGTCCGTTGTCAAGAGGGAAACAACCCAGACCGCCAGCTAAGGTCCCAAATCCATGGCTAAGTGGAAAACGAGGTGGGAAGGCATAGACAGCTAGGAGGTTGGCTTAGAAGCAGCCACCCTTTAAAGAAAGCGTAATAGCTCACTAGTCGAGTCGTCCTGCGCGGAAGATGTAACGGGGCTCAAGCCATGAACCGAAGCTGCGGATGCATTTAATGCATGGTAGGGGAGCGTTCTGTAAGTCTGTGAAGGTGTCTTGAGAAGGATGCTGGAGATATCAGAAGTGCGAATGCTGACATGAGTAGCGATAAAGGGTGTGAAAAGCACCCTCGCCGAAAGCCCAAGGTTTCCTGCGCAACGTTCATCGGCGCAGGGTGAGTCGGCCCCTAAGGCGAGGCAGAAATGCGTAGTCGATGGGAAACAGGTCAATATTCCTGTACCGCTCTATGATGCGATGGGGGGACGGAGAAGGTTAGATCAGCCATCTGTTGGAATAGGTGGTTTAAGCGTGTAGGCGTGCTCTTTAGGCAAATCCGGAGAGCTTAGCTGAGGCGTGATGACGAGCTCTCTTTGAGAGTGAAGTGATTGATACCATGCTTCCAGGAAAAGCCTCTAAGCTTCAGTCATAGAGTGACCGTACCGCAAACCGACACAGGTGGGCAGGTAGAAGATACTAAGGCGCTTGAGAGAACTCAGGAGAAGGAACTCGGCAAATTGATACCGTAACTTCGGGAGAAGGTATGCCTCATTAGCTTGTAGGAGAACATCCGAAGGGCGAAGAGGCCGCAGAGAATCGGTGGCTGCGACTGTTTATTAAAAACACAGCACTCTGCAAACACGAAAGTGGACGTATAGGGTGTGACGCCTGCCCGGTGCCGGAAGGTTAAGTGATGGGGTGCAAGCTCTTGATCGAAGCCCCGGTAAACGGCGGCCGTAACTATAACGGTCCTAAGGTAGCGAAATTCCTTGTCGGGTAAGTTCCGACCTGCACGAATGGCGTAACGATGGCCACACTGTCTCCTCCTGAGACTCAGCGAAGTTGAAGTGTTTGTGAAGATGCAATCTCCCCGCGGCTAGACGGAAAGACCCCATGAACCTTTACTGTAGCTTTGCATTGGACTTTGACGGGACTTGTGTAGGATAGGTGGGAGGCGATGAAACCGGGACGCTAGTTCCGGTGGAGCCATCCTTGAAATACCACCCTGGTGTCGTTGAGGTTCTAACCTAGGTCCGTAATCCGGATCGGGGACCGTGCATGGTGGGCAGTTTGACTGGGGCGGTCTCCTCCCAAAAGGTAACGGAGGAGTACGAAGGTCTTCTAGGTACGGTCGGACATCGTACTGATAGTGCAATGGCAAAAGAAGGCTTGACTGCGAGACCGACAAGTCGAGCAGGTGCGAAAGCAGGTCATAGTGATCCGGTGGTTCTGTATGGAAGGGCCATCGCTCAACGGATAAAAGGTACTCTGGGGATAACAGGCTGATTCCGCCCAAGAGTTCACATCGACGGCGGAGTTTGGCACCTCGATGTCGGCTCATCACATCCTGGGGCTGTAGCCGGTCCCAAGGGTATGGCTGTTCGCCATTTAAAGTGGTACGTGAGCTGGGTTTAAAACGTCGTGAGACAGTTTGGTCCCTATCTGCCGTGGGCGCTGGATATTTGAGGGGGCCTGCTCCTAGTACGAGAGGACCGGAGTGGACGAATCTCTGGTGTACCGGTTGTGACGCCAGTCGCATCGCCGGGTAGCTAAATTCGGAAGAGATAACCGCTGAAAGCATCTAAGCGGGAAACTCGCCTCAAGATGAGATATCCCTGGGAACTAGATTCCCCTAAAGGGTCGTTGAAGACCACGACGTTGATAGGCTGGGTGTGGAAGTGCAGTAATGCATTAAGCTAACCAGTACTAATTGCCCGTGAGGCTTGATCCTATAACCTTGCAAAGACGCGATAGACCGCTCGCAAGGCTTGTGAAAAAATACAGTCACACACCCCAACACACAAAACACTTCTTCCCATTTGACGCTCTCGCCACAAGGCACAGAGCGGCACAAGTTACAGTCTGACGACCATAGCGTCTTGGAACCACCCCTTCCCATCCCGAACAGGACCGTGAAACGAGACCGCGCCAATGATAGTGCACACGCGTGCGTGAAAGTAGGTCATCGTCAGACTAACCCTTAAATCCCCCAGACCAAACCGTCTGGGGGATTTCTACGTCTACACCACAAAAAAACAAAGTAAGCACCCGGCAAACCCGTCGCACCCACTCCGAGGCGTTCAAGCAGTCCCTGATCGAAGCCTGCGCCGAAACCGGCCCCTCGGTGGCCGGCGTGGCCTTGGCCAATGGGAGCAACGCCAACCAGCTGCGGCGCTGGATGCGCGAGCGCGGTGCCCTCAAGACCGGAGCAGTATGCAGTAGTGTGCCGCACGCACGGATCTGTGCGGGATGCTGATTCCCGCAGTTCACCACTGCGGGTGCTTGCTACAATCCTGAGCCTGTCTGTCTTCCCGATTGCTCCCGTGACCGCCACGACCGACCACGTCTCTTCCGAATTTCTCTCCGTCCTTGCCACGGGCGATTGCGCCGGTACGGCCGAGGCGCTGAACGCTGGTTGCCAGTGCGTTTCGCTGGACCGCCCGGCCTTGCTCGATGCGTTGGCCCGCGATCCGCGGGATGGTGCCTTGCAGGCCATGCTGGCCGAATCACGGCCCCACCTTTTTGCCGAGTCGATGGCCTTTGTGTCGGCTCGTCATGTGAAAGCCATGACCGGAGTGGTCGCGGCAATTGAGCGGGTTATCGCCATGCCGGCCTGGCAGGAGACGGTGCTGAACTGGGCGCCCGAGTCGGCGCGGCGGCCGGCCAGAGCGACGGGTGTTTTTCTCGGCTACGACTTCCACTTGGGAGTCGACGGGCCGCGCCTCATCGAGATCAATACCAACGCCGGCGGTGGCTTGCTCAACGCCATTCTGGGGCGTGCCCAGCGGGCCTGCTGTCCGGAGGTGGAGGCGGTGATGGAGGCGCTGCCTGGTGCGGCCGAGGATCTGGAGGCGCGCTTTGTCGCCATGTTCCTCAGCGAGTGGCAGGCGGAGCGGGGCGATGCTCCGCTGCGCGCCATTGCTATCGTTGATGAAGCCCCGCAAGGCCAGTACCTGCTGCCCGAGTTCCTGCTCTTCCAGCGCCTCTTCGAGCGCCACGGCATTGCTGCGTGGATCTGCGATCCGACCGAGCTGGTTCATTCGGACGCCGGCCTGAGCCTCCATGGCCAGCCGGTGGACCTGGTTTACAACCGCCTCACCGATTTCAGTTTCGACGCGTCTGCCAGTGCCGCCCTGCGCAGCGCCTGGTTGGCCGGCTCGGCGGTCATCACGCCGCACCCCCGCGCTCACGCCCTGTATGCCGACAAGCGCAACCTGGTGCTGCTGTCCGATCCGGCGGCCTTGCGCGGCCTCGGCGTGGATGAGGCCACCCTCGCCACCGTTACCGAAGGCGTGCCGCGTACCGAGGCCGTGTGCCGAGAGCGGGCCGATGACTTCTGGGCCCGTCGGCGCAGCCTGTTCTTCAAGCCGGCTTCGGGTTTCGGCAGCCGTGGCGCCTACCGGGGCGACAAGCTCACAAAGCGCGTCTTCGCGGAGATCCTTGCCGGCGACTACATCGCCCAGGCTCTGGTGCCGCCCTCCGAGCGGCGGCTGGAGGTCGAGGGCGCGCCGGTGGACCTCAAGATGGACCTGCGCAACTATGTTTATCGGGGTGAAGTCCAGCTTGTCACCGCCCGCCTGTACCGGGGCCAGACGACCAATTTCCGCACCCCCGGGGGGGGCTTTGCGCCAGTCCTGGCGGTGCCCGACGCGCTGGGGGAGGTTGAGCGCAGCCGCCTCCACGCACTTATTCACAAGGTTTCCGGAGGTGGCTGAAGCCATGAAGGTTTTCGGTTTCGCCGGCTGGTCCGGTTCGGGCAAGACCACGCTGATCGAGCAGGTCATCCCCGAAATCACCGCCCGCGGGTTCAAGGTGTCGGTTATCAAGCACGCCCACCACGGTTTCGACGTGGACAAGCCGGGCAAGGATTCGTGGCGCCACCGGGAAGCCGGTGCCAGCGAGATCCTGCTGATTTCCGATGAGCGCTGGGTGCTGATGCACGAGATGCGCAATGAGCCCGAGCCTGACCTCGCCACCCAGCTGCGCCACCTGTCGCCCTGCGACATCGTGCTGGTCGAAGGCTTCAAGTCGGTGGACATCCCCAAGCTCGAAGTCCATCGCCCGGTGCATGGCCGGCCGCTGCTCTACCCGGACAACCCGGCCATCGTGGCAATTGCGTCGGATGCGGCACTCCCGGGGCCTTTGCCCTGTCTCAAT
This sequence comes from Zoogloea oleivorans, assembly GCF_008107625.1. Lineage (GTDB taxonomy): Bacteria > Pseudomonadota > Gammaproteobacteria > Burkholderiales > Rhodocyclaceae > Zoogloea > Zoogloea oleivorans. The sequence continues at coordinate 4,186 of NZ_SDKK01000040.1, read as the reverse complement.
CTTAATGACGCGGCCGCCGTGGCCGAATTCATCCTCATCCATCAAGGGCTTCTATGACCAACCCCCTGCGTGCCTTCGAAGAAGTCCGCGAGGCCTTGCTTGCCGCTGCCGTGCCGCTTGCCGGCATCGAATCCGTGCCCACCGCCGAGGCCCTTGGCCGCGTGCTGGCTGCCGATCAGGTGTCCAGCCTCAACGTGCCGCCTCTCGACAACTCCTACATGGACGGCTACGCCGTGCGCACTGCCGAACTGCCCGCCACCGGCACGCGCCTGACCGTTGCTCAGCGCATCCCCGCCGGCAGTGTTGGGCACACGCTGGCGCCGGGCACCGTGGCACGCATCTTCACCGGCGCGCCGGTGCCGGCTGGTGCCGATGCCATCGTGATGCAGGAGTTGTGCGAGGTGAACGGCGACGGCGTGACGATCAACCATGTGCCCAAGCCCGGCGAATGGATACGCCGCGCCGGTGAAGACATCGCCCTCGGCCAGACCATTCTGTCGGCCGGCGTGCGCCTCAATCCGCAAATGCTTGGTCTTGCCGCGTCGGTCGGCTGCGCCACGCTGCCGGTGTTCCGGCGCCTCAAGGTGGCGCTGTTTTCCACCGGTGACGAACTGGTGATGCCCGGCGAGCCGCTGCCTCCCGGTGCCATCTACAACTCCAACCGCTACGTGTTGCGCGGCCTGCTCGAAGCCCTCGGTTGCGAGGTGAACGATCTGGGCATCGTTCCCGACAAGCTCGACGCGACCCGCGCCGCATTGCGTGATGCGGCCAGCCGCAACGACCTGATCGTCACCAGCGGTGGCGTGTCGGTGGGCGAGGAAGATCACATCAAGCCGGCGGTGCAGGCCGAAGGCCGGCTCGACGCCTGGCTGGTGGCCATGAAGCCCGGCAAGCCGGTGGCCTTTGGTCGCGTCAATGATGCAGGTGGCGGACCCGGTGCGGCCTTCATCGGATTGCCGGGTAATCCGGTGTCGAGTTTCGTCACCTTCATTCTGCTGGTGCGGCCCTTTGTGCTGCGCGCGCAGGGCGTCACCGACTGCCTGCCCAAGGCCATTCCGCTTGTCGCCGGTTTCGACTGGCCCAAGCCGGATCGCCGTCGCGAATTCCTGCGCGTCCGCATCGGCGACGACGGGCGCGTGGCGCTGTTCCCCAATCAGGGTCCTGGCGTGCTGACCTCCACCGTGTGGGCCGACGGCATCGTCAACAATCCGCCCAGTCAGGCCATCGTCGCCGGCGACCAGGTCCAGTTCATTCCCTATTCCGAGTTGTTGTCATGAGCATCAAAGTCCTTTACTTCGCCAGCCTGCGGGAGACCCTCGGTTATTCCCATGAAACCCTGACCCTGCCGGCCGGGGTTGCCACGCTGGGCGATCTGCGCAGCCATCTCGCCAGGCGGGGCGGCGTATGGGAATCCCTTGGTGAAGGTCGCAATGTGCGCGCCGCCATCAATCAGGAAATGGTCGGCGCCGAAGTGGCCGTGGCCGATCGGGACGAGATCGCCTTTTTTCCGCCGGTGACCGGAGGTTGATGTGTCAGTAAGCGTTCAGGAAGCCGATTTCGATGTGGGCGTTGAGACCCAGGCCCTTTCTGCCGGTCGCCTGGACGTGGGCGCGGTGGCCACCTTTGTCGGCCTCGTGCGCGCCGACAAGCTGAGCGGGGAGGGCAGCGAAGTCTCGGCGATGACCCTCGAGCACTACCCCGGCATGACCGAGAAATCGCTGGAAGCCATCGTCACCGAAGCCCAGGCGCGCTGGCGTCTGCAGGGGGTGCGCGTCATTCACCGCTTCGGCCGGCTGGTGCCGGGCGATCGCATCGTCTTCGTCGGGGTGGCCAGCGCGCATCGGGGCGATGCCTTCGCCGCCTGCGAATTCGTCATGGACTACCTGAAAACCCGCGCGCCTTTCTGGAAGAAGGAAGACACCCCCGAAGGCGGCCGCTGGGTCGACGCCCGGGATGCCGACGATTCGGCTGCGGCGAGGTGGGAAAAGTAGGCCGCGGACTATGCCCGTGGGTCGGACTTCAGTCCGACCCACGGTTTGATTGCGCTTATCGGCCGAGGAGTGTCGGCAGCCCTGTCGCCAACTCCGGAATCCACGAAATCGCCAGCGCCCCCAGAAAGATCGCCAGCAACGCCGGCAGTACCGATACCGCTACCTCGCGGATCGGTTTGGCGAACATCGCCGAGGCAAAGAAGATGTTCATTCCGGCCGGCGGGCACAGGAAACCCATTTCCATCACCGCCAGAAAGATCACCCCGAAGTGCACCGGGTCGATGCCGTAGCTCAGCGCCACCGGCAGCAGCAGCGGCACCAGCACGACGATGGCGGCGTAGATCTCCATCAGCGCCCCGGCCAGGAACAGGAACACGTTCAGCGCCACCAGAAAGGCGAACTTGTTGGGCAGCGTCGCCTGCACCCATTCCACGGCCGCGTCGGGGATGCCCGCATCCACCAGGTAGTTGGTCAGGCCGAGGGCCATGCCGAGGATCAGCATCACCCCGCCGATCACCTGGGCGCAGTCGGCCAGGCAGCGGCGCAGCACGGCAAAGTCCAGCTCCCGGTGGGCGATGGCCTGGGTGAGTATCGCGTAGGCGGCGGTGAGGGCGGCGCTCTCGGTGGGCGTCGCCAGGCCGCTGACCAGTGAGCCGATGGCCACCACCGGGGCGAGGATTTCCCAGCGGGCGGCCCAGGCCGCGCCAAGGGCGACGCGCAGGTCGGCCTTCGGGCGCTCGACCTGGGGCGCCGTCACATCACCCCGGCGCAGATAGCCGCCGACGATCAGTAGAAAGACCACCATCACCAGCGCCGGCACCAAGCCAGCCAGGAACATGGTGTTGATCGGCACGCGGGCGATGATCGCGTACATGATCAGCGGCACCGACGGCGCCAGCAACACCCCCAGCGCGCTGGCGCTGGTCACCAGGCTGATGCCCTTGCGCTCGGGAAAGCCGGCATCCTTGAGCAGCGGCAGCAGCAGCCCGCCCAGCGCCAGGATGGTGACCCCGCTGCCGCCGGTGAAAGCCGTGAAGAAGGAACACAGCAGCGCCGCGGCAATCGCCGTGCCGGTGCTGCCGCCACCGAAGCAGGCGGTGAACAGCGTGCCGAGGCGCCTGGCCGCTCCGCTGCGCGCAAACACCAGCCCGGCCAGCGTGAACAGCGGCAAGGCCGGCAGCGACGGGTTCACCGTGATCTGGTAATGACTCAGCGGCACCGAGGCCAGCGGCTGCCCTTCCGACCAGAACAGGGCCAGGGCCAGCCCGCCCAGTACCGCGAAGATCGGCGCGCCGGCCAGCAGCGCGGCCAGCAGACCCACGGCAAACGGCAGCACCGGCAGCGTGCTGCCATCGAAATGGTAGGCGAACAAAAAGCCGGCACCCGTCAGCGCCAGGCCCAGCAGGACGCGGGCAATCAGATGTGCCGAGCAGCGGCTGCCGAGTCTGGCGCCGAGGATCAGGAAACCGGCCGGCATCAGGGCCTGTACCCACCACACCGGCAGGCCGTAAGCCAGCTCGCGCCCGGCGTCGAGTTCGCTGGCGACAAAGCGCCAGCTGGCCGCGGCGAGCATGCCGCACAGAATCGCCGCGCTGCCCTTGGCAAACACCGCCGAGGCCGCCCGCAGCGCCGGCTGGCGCGCATTGGCCAGCCCGTTGCCGAGGGCCGTCAGATGCCCGCCCCGTTCGGCCAGCACCCCGCCGAACATGGCCAGCACCAGCCCCAGGTGCTGAACCAGCAACGGCGCGTTGTCGATGCCCTTGCCGTGCAGCGGACGCAAGGCAATCTCCACCAGCGGGATCAGGGTCATCAGTGCCAGGGCGGCAGAGGCGATGAGTTCGTCAAAAGCAGGAAAGCGGCGCATGAGCAGTCAGGTTTCTGTAGGTCGGACTTCAGTCCGACAACACGGGTTGAGCGGCACAAGTCGGACTGAAGTCCGACCCACAGGAGCAGTCCCCACCGTGTCAGGTTTCTGTAGGTCGGACTTCAGTCCGACGGCACGGGTTGAGCGGCGCAAGTCGGACTGAAGTCCGACCCACAGTAGCCGCGCCCACCGTGTCAGGTTTCTGTAGCTCGGACTTCAGTCCGACAACACGGGTTGAGCGGCACAAGTCGGACTGAAGTCCGACCCACAGGAGCCGCTCCCACCGCATCGGGTTTCTGTGGGTCGGACTTCAGTCCGACAACACGGGTTG
>NZ_SDKK01000077.1 GCF_008107625.1 Zoogloea oleivorans | reverse complement strand
GGGGTCTCCTCGTTTTCAGTGCAATAAGTGACGGTACGAAAAGCTAGCACTGGCGCGGAGGTGGTGTTGGTAGATCGTTGATTTCATTGACTTTCCTGTTCACTTTCAAATCTGCGATTCGTGGCGTCAAACCGTGGTCGGTTTCATCCATTGGTGCCAGTTATCGATGCATTTGGCCGCGAAGGCAGGATTTGGTCAGCATAGCGGTCAACCGGGAAGCGAAACACACCCCGCAAGTTGATGCTCTCCAGCCTGGTGGGCGCAATCTTCCCGATCAGTTCCGGTGGAATGACCTGGCGGCGGTTCGACCAGCGATCCAGGACCGCCTGCATCTGTGAGGTATTCCACGCCATCACGATGTTGGCCATCAGGCTCAACGCATCGGCCACAGCCTGCATTTCATCGACACGTTTGGCCTGCGCCGGGCTGATCCGGCCGGTATAAATGGCGCGCTTGAGGGCGTTAACAGCCTCGCCCCGATTGAGCACCCGGCGCAACTCGTTCCTGAAAGCGTCCTTGACAAAGTAGTCAGCCAAAAACGCCGTACGCAGCAACCGCCCCAATTGCACGCCAGCCTCATAGATTGGATCGCCCTGGGCGGCAGAACCGAACCGCGCAAGAGCTGCCACCGCACTGGCATGTCCGCTCATGACCGAGGCTGCCAGGTGCACCAGACTATCCCAATGCTTTTCGATCAAAGCGACGTCGACATTGGCTTCGCACACCGCAGCGATTTCTGCGGGCACTTTGGTGCCGCGTGGCACAAAGAGGTGGCGCTGTTTGAGTTCCTTCAACCGCGGGCAAAGATCAAAACCAAGCAAACGGGCATGTGACATGGCAAAGTCGGTGTAGCCATGGGTATCCACAGCAAGCTGGCTGGTCTCCAGCTTTTCTTGGCGGATGACACCTTCAATGGCCACGCCCGCCTGGCGCTCATTGAGCACAAAGGGCTGCGCATGGAAGATGCCCCACCGGTCTTTTACATGGGAGTAGATTCCAATGGAAGGTGTGTTGCGCCGAGGATCAAGCCGGGCTTGCCACACCCGTTTGGTGGTCTCCATGCTCATCATGTCAGAAGATGCCAAATCGGACCGCCCCCAGGTGGCGGCAATCGGGTGTCGCTGCATGAATTCCAGCACAGCCTGGCAGGCCTGGCTCAGACGCCGTTCGTCCCGCGCCCAGCGCATGGCCTGGCGAATGCTGGTGGCAGACAATTGCGGAATCATGCGCGCGCATTCGACCGCAGTCAGACTGGTGCCGTGGGCCATGATGCCGGCATAGACCATCAGCAGCTCGTCGGTAGAGCGCGGCTCACGTCCGAGCATGATCCAGCTAAAGCGCACCTGGGCGTCAACGGCCAGAATCACTTCCGGCAATTGAACCTCACCGATGCGGTGATCCAAAGCCGCGCGCAGCTTGGTCACTTCTGGGTCTTCGTCCTCTGCGGGCAATGGCGACAAATGGAGTTCATCATCCACGCGCAGTACGCCACTGCGGGCTGCAGCGGCCACCGCATCGACACCGGCAGTTACTCTGGCCAGCAAAGGCTTCAAGAAAGTGGCAGCCTTGCTGGGTAACGATAGACGGGCATAGTGTTTCTTGGACTCTGCCTGCCAACGCTCGTCCGTGAAGAACAAGCGCGCACGACCCCGAAAGCTCAGGCTGTGCTCAATCCAGACCGAGCCATTGCGCACCGCGCGGCGCAGGGCAAACAGGGTGGCCACCTCCAACGCCTGAAACGCCCGTTCCCGGTCTGGGCTGGAGATCGAAACCTGCCAGATCATTCCCAGACTTGGTGCCACCACTTCAACTGGCAGCTTTCTGGATCCTTTGAGATATAAAGCTTGCAGCTTGGCAAGGTACTCGATGGCAGGATGCTCGCCGGTGGCCTGCCAGGGCAGCTTTGCAATGGCGACGAGCAACGACCGCACGGGGCGAATTCCATCAATCAATCCCTCGCGGACCAGGGAGGCCCTGCTCGGTGGTTTGCGTTTCTGGGTTTCGGTGATCAAGGCTTCAAGACGGGCACGCAACTCAGCATCTGGCACCGCACCTTGCGCGCTCAAGGCAACAAGTTCGCCGAGCAGCGTTTTGTACATTGCGGCCCAATTGACGGTAGCGGGGACATCGGCGGCAGCCTGACGCCACAGATCGGCGATCCGGCGCTGCACCATAAGGATCAACTGGTCTGTGGTGGTGAACAGGCAATACCGAAGAAAGCATGCGACCTCCACGGTGCGCGCTGGCTCTTTGATCTTGGCTCCGGCTGAGGGCGGCCTGGAGACAAGTCGGCGCGCGTAGCGGCGCAAGATGAGATCGGGGATGTCTGCCAGGTGCTTATGAACGTCCAGCGTGTAAAGCAGGTCGATGCGCTCCAGTACCTCGCTGATTTGGCGGGTTGAGTGTTTCGCCGGTGCAGCCCATAGCCAACTCTGCTGGGTTTGTCCATCTGGGCGCAGCTCTGAAACTGAGGCTCGCCAGCGATCAAGTGTTGCTGGATCAACGCTGGCGGCGATGGCGGTGCCTGTTTCAACTTCAAGCTGGGCAAGTGCCGCCGCAATCAGTGTCCGAATTGCCCGCTCGTGCACGATCACCAGCTTGTTCTTGTACAGGGCGGTTTCAACTCTGAAGTGCAACACCGGGTTGAAAGTTCATGATTTCCCTCGCAAAGACCTCTGCTGGGGTTTCAAAGTCGAG
>NZ_SDKK01000009.1:199233-231959 GCF_008107625.1 Zoogloea oleivorans | reverse complement strand
CCGGTCTTGCCGGCCAGGTCGGCGCGCAGGCCGAAGGTGTTGCGGATGGCCGTGCCGGTGCCCCGGTCGATGACACCGCGCATCACGTCGAGCAGGGTGTAGGCAGTCGCCGGCGGCAGGGCTTCCTCGGGGGCCAGCGGCGCGAACTCCTCCAGCACCGTGCCGTGGCTGTCCTCCACGCGGGTCACCAGCACCGGCTCAATGTAGCCGCCGCCGTTGGCGATGGTGCCGTAGGCCGAGACCATCTCCTTCAGCGTCACCGGGCTGGTGCCGAGGGCCAGCGACGGCACCTCTTCGAGCGGGCTCTGACGCACGCCCATGGCACGGGCCAGCTTGGCTACGCGGCCCACACCAATCTGCTCGACCAGCTGGGCGGTGATGCGGTTGCGCGAATAGACCAGCCCGTCGCGCAGGCTCACCGGCTTGCCGCTGGGTGGCGACTCGTCGGTGGGGCGCCAGATCTCGTCGTTCTTCAGCGGGATCTCGACCTCCTGGTCGATGATCGTGTCCGCCGGGCTCATGCCCTTGTCGAAGGCCGCCCCGTACACGAAGGGCTTGAAGGTGGAGCCCGGCTGGCGGCGCGCCTGGGCCACGTGGTCGAAGGGATCGAGCACGAAATCCCGGCTGCCGACCCACGCGCGCACCTGGCCGTCCCGCGGATCGAGGGCGAAGAAGCCGACCTGCACGCGGGTCTTGTCCCGACGCAGCGCATCGATGAACGGCTTGTCGGCGAGCAGGCGGGCGAGTGCTTCCTCGGGGGTCTGGCCGCGGGCCAGTGCGATGCGATATTCCTTCGACTCCTTCACGAAGGCCTCGACCAGTTCCGGGCTGCCGGCCCAGCCCTTACGCCCGCCCCAGGCCTGATCGGCCAGGCCCTGCAACTGGCGGCCGCGACGGATCACCGCCTGGGTGGCCTGGGCCTGCAGGCGGCTGTCGAGCGTCGTGCGCACCACCAGCCCGTCGGCGTAGATGTTGTAGTCGTGGCTGTCGGCCCAGGCGATCAGCCATTTGCGCAATTGCTGGGCAAAGTGCGGCGCCGGGCCGGGCGCTTCCAGCTGGCGCTCGAAGTCGATGCGCAGGGGCTTCTTCTGCAGCGCCGCCAGCCGCGCCTCGTCGAGCTTGTCGCGCTTCACCATCTGCGCCAGCACGATGTTGCGCCGGGCCACCGCCCGTTCGGGGTTGATCACCGGGTTGTAATAGCTGTTGCCCTTCAGCATGCCGACCAGCGTGGCGCCCTCCAGCACATCCAGCGCGCGGGCCGGCTTGTCGAAGTAGGTGCGCGCGGCCATCTCGATGCCCCACGCGTTGTACAGAAAGGGCACCGTGTTGAGATAGGTTTCGAGAATCTCGTCCTTCGAATACAGCGCCTCGATCTTGAAGGCGGTGATCGCCTCCTTGAGCTTGCGCGTCAGCGTCGGCGCCCGCCCGATCTCGTCGGGAAAGAGGTTGCGCGCCAGTTGCTGGGTGAGTGTCGAGCCGCCCTGCTTGTCGCCCGAGAAGGTCCGCAGCGCGGCACCGCCGAGGCGGTAGAAGTCGATGCCGTGGTGTTCGTAAAAACGGTGATCCTCGGTGGCGATCAGCGCCGCCGTGACCTGCGGCGAGATATCCGAAAGCCCCACCCACTCGCGGTTGGCCCACTTGAACACCGCCAGTTCCTTGCCATCCGCCGACATCACCCGCGCCGGCAGCTCCAGCTTGGCCTTGCGGATGTCACGGATGCCCGGCGTGAAGGGAATCAGGACCACGCTGTAGGCGAGGAGGAGCGCCGGCACGGCCGCCACGGCCAGCGCGACGCCGCGGCGGGTGGGGTGGCGCAGACGGGAGACAGCCTGGCTTAGCAGGGGAGGAACGGGCATCGGTCGGCGGGGCGGGGAAACGTCGCACCGGTTTTAGCACAATCCCGGCACAGCGTTTCATGCTGGCCATGAAAAACCCCACCAGAGGCGGATTACCCGGAATGCCCGTGGCCGTGCTTGTTGTGCGACTTGACGACGGCTTTTTCGGGCTCCGCCGGCGGGTAGCGAATGACCGCCACGGACTCTTCCGGCTCGAACCAGAACTCCCCGTTGGCGTGGTCGAGGCGCCCCGCCGTCAGCCTGATCAAACCATCCACCAGATCAACGTGCGTCACCGTTTCCCATGCAAAAGTCGGGTGGGCGTTGGCACCGGGACCGTTGTAGATATGGTCGCCAATCCGCACGTCGGCAGCGGCCGTCGTAATCCTGTTTGTCATTTCCCTCTCCTTCCGGAAAATCCGCAGGCCGGTTCCTGAAATCAGGCAACCATGATGCGCCCTCCGGGGGATCGTCGCCGATATATCGGCGTCGGGCGACGGCGAACAGGACGCCGCCCCGTCCCGGGCATTAATTGGCAGAAATGCTCCCAAAATCACACGGCGGCACCTGCTTGTCGACCAGAATTGCCACTGTCCTGACCCCGCCCAAGTTTTTAGCCCGCCAAGACGGGTCTGACTTCACCACCGTACCCACCATGAATCTGAGCATTGGCACCCTGATCGCGACAATAGTCGTCGCCAGCCTGGTTTCCGCGGCGTCCATTGCCGCAGTGGCATTTCGACGCAATCGCGAACTGCTGATCTGGTCAGGCGCCCTGGTCGTCCACGCCTTCGCTTATCTGCTGTTTGCGCTGCGCGGGCAGATCAGCGATGGATGGTCGATCATCGTGGCCAATACGGCCTTGTCGATCAGCTTCGCGCTGTTCACCGAAGGTATTTTCAGCTTTCAACAGCGCGTCCCCCCTCGCTGGCTGGTGTGGCTGCCGGTACCGGTGGCAGCGCTCACGTTTTACTGCTTTCTCGACAACCTGCCGGTGCGCATCATTGCCAGTGGCACGCTCGTGGGGATGCAGAGCGCCTACATTGTCCGGACCCTGATGCAGCATCGCCACCAGATGAACGGCCGTGGCCAGTACATCCTGATGACCGGCTTCGCGCTCATCGTTGCGACCTTCATCGTCCGGATCGGCGTGGCGCTCAGCGGCCAGGCAGGATCGCTCTCCATTCTGGCCGTCAGCCAGATTCAGACCGCCACATTCCTGACGGCCATCACCTGCCTGATCCTGCTCTCCAACGGCCTGATACTGATGACGCAGGAACGGGCCGAGCTGAAACTCGCGCGGCATCGCGACGAGCTGGAGGATCTGGTGGCCATCCGCACGCATGAACTGGCAACGGCAAAAGACGCCGCCGAGGCCGCCAGCCGTGCCAAGAGCCGTTTTCTGGCCAACATGAGCCATGAACTGCGCACGCCGATGTACGCCATCATGGGCATGACCGGGCTGGCCCTGCGCCGTGCAGACAACCCGAAACTGCACGATCAGCTGACGAAGGTGGAGCATGCCTCGCAACACCTGCTGTGCGTCATCAACGACATCCTCGACCTGTCCAAGATCGAAGCCGACAGCCTGACCCTGGAACAGGTGAACTTCAATTGTGCCGACGTGGTGGACAATCTGCTGGGCCTGATACGACCAAGGACCCAGGAAAAAAACCTGGCTCTGCGAATCGACCTGCCGCCGGACATTGCCGCTCAGGCATTACTCGGCGATCCCCTGCGGCTGGGGCAGATCCTCCTCAACTTGATGGGCAACGCCACCAAGTTCACCGCCCGGGGCGCCATCACCGTGCGGGCCCGGCGGATCGAGGAAACGCCCGACGAGGTCGTGCTGCGCTTCGAAGTTCAGGATAGCGGCATAGGCATCAGCCCTGACGAGCAGGCGCGACTGTTCACCGCTTTCGAGCAGGCCGATGGGTCGATGACCAGAAAATACGGCGGCACCGGCCTGGGGCTGGCGATCAGCAAACGGCTGGCGCAGATGATGGGCGGAGCCATCGGCGTCAACAGCACACTCGGCGCAGGCAGCACCTTCTGGTTCACCGCCCGGCTTGGCAAGTCCGTGCAACTGGCGTCCCTCGCACCGGCGCTCGTGCACGACAGCGCAGAAGCACGGCTGCAAAGTCAGTTCCAGGGCGCACGCATCCTGCTGGCAGAAGACGAACCGATCAACCAGGAGGTTTCCCGGGACCTGCTGGAATATGTCGGCCTGGCCGTGGATCTGGCCGCGGATGGCGTCGAAGCCCTGCGCATGGCGCAACAAACCACCTACGCCGTGATCCTGATGGACATGCAGATGCCGCACATGAACGGGCTGGATGCCACGCGGGCGATTCGCACCGATTCGCGGAACATCGACACGCCCATCCTGGCCATGACGGCCAGTGCTTTCGAGGAAGACCGCAAAGCCTGCCTGGATGCCGGAATGAACGGTCACATCACCAAGCCCATCAACGCCAGCGAGTTCTTTGAAATCCTGGTCGGGTGGCTGGAGAAGCCCGCCGGCTAGGCACGAAACGGCCTGCCGCGGGAGGTTCGCCACCGAACGAATCACCCGCTCACCCCACAGATCCGCATACGGAAAGGCCGGAATGTCGCTCATGTGGATGCCCGCGCAGACCACGCAGCCGCCCTTCTCCATGTGCCCCAGCGCGGCCGGCACCAGCGGCCCGGCGGGGGCGAAGATCAGCGCAGCGTCGAGTTTGTCCAGCGCTTGCTGGCTGGCGTCGCTGACCCGACAAGCGCCAAGCCCCACCCGACCCTCCCGGAGTCCCAAGCCTGGCACACCGGGAAAGGGCCCCCCATTCCCGAAGCCCCAGGCGAGAGACGCCGCGACACTACCCGGGTGTCGTCCGGATAGGGCAGCTCACTCAAAAAGACCGGAGCGCCTATCCCGGTGACAGGCTCGGTGTATCCCCAGGACCGACGCCCGGAACTCCCCGCCCCACGCGAGGGACGCCGGGGATATCGCGCCTGTCCGGGAGAAGGTCGCGAGTACCTCTCGCGCGGTGGCTCAGTCCATCGCCAGCACCGCCGCGCCCTGGATCGCGCCGCGGCGCAGGGTTTCCAGTGCGCGGTTGGCGTCGGCCAGCGCGAAGCGGGTCACCGCGGTGTGCACCGGCACGCGGGGAGCGAGGTCGAGAAAATCGATGCCGTCCTGGCGGGTGAGGTTCGCCACCGAGCGGATCATCCGCTCGCCCCACAGGTCGGCGTAGGGAAAGGCCGGGATGTCGCTCATGTGGATGCCGGCGCAGACCACCACCCCGCCCCTCTCGAGATGCTTCAGCGCGGCCGGCACCAGCGGGCCGGCGGGGGCGAAGATCAGCGCGGAATCGAGGCGCTGCGGCGGGCGCTGGCTGGCGTCGCCCACCCAGGCGGCGCCGAGCTCGCGGGCGAAGGCCTGGCTCTCGCTGTCACCGGGACGGGTGAAGGCGTAGAAAGGACGGCCCTGATGTTTCAGGACCTGGGCAATGATGTGGGCCGCGGCGCCGAAGCCGTAGAGGCCAACTTTTTGCGTATTGCCGGCGAGACGCAGGGCGCGGTAGCCGATGAGGCCCGCGCACAGCAGCGGGGCCAGTTCGAGGGCCGAGGGCATGGCGGCGCATTCGGCCAGCGGGAAGCAGTAGCGGGCGTCGGCAACGGTGTATTCGGCATAGCCGCCGTTGATCTGGTAGCCGGTGAAGCGGGCCGCGTCGCACAGGTTTTCGCGGCCACTCGTGCAGAAGTGGCAACTGCCGCAGGTCCACCCGAGCCACGGCACGCCGACCCGCTCGCCGATGCTGACGCCCGTCACGCCCTCGCCCAGCGCACTGATGCGGCCGACGATTTCGTGGCCGGGGATGATGGGCAGCACCGGGTCGGGGAGTTCGCCGTCGATGAGGTGCAGGTCGGTGCGGCATACCCCGCAGGCTTCCACCTTGAGCTGAATCTGGCCCGGGCCGGGGCTGGGCACCGGCAGGATTTCGAGGCGCAGGGCTTCGCCGGGGCGGTGCAGGACCATGGCGCGCATGCTGGCGGGGATGCTCATGGGAATGGCTCCTTGCTGGGCGGGGCGTGTCGGACTGAAGTCCGACCCACAGGAAATTCGGTGGCGTGGGCCAGGTGGCGGCGGGCGAAGAATTTGCGTGTTTCTTCGATGGCAATCATGCCGACGGCCCACGGCAGCAGGAACAGCCACACGCTCGCCGGAATCGGCGCGGTGCCGAGGAGTTCGTTGCCCAGCGGGGTGTAGTCGATGAGCAGGATCAGAGCGACTTCCAGCGCCACACCCCACAGGATCAGCCGGTTGCCGCCGAGGCCGGTGGTGAAGACGGAGCGCAGCGCGCTGCGGCACAGGAAGACGTTGACGATCTGCAGCAGCACGATGGCCGACAGGCAGGCGGTGGTGGCCTGGCGGTAGAGCAGATCGTCACCGCCCAGCGCCATGCCGTAAGTCCAGCCACCGCCCAGCAACACGTGGAAGAACACCGCCAGCGCCGCGGCCGCTTCGTAGAGGCCGAGGAAAAGATAGGCGCGCAGCGCCACCGCGGTGTTGAGCAGGCGCTGGCTGCGGGCACGCGGAGGGCGCGTCATCAGCCCCGGGTCGCCACGCTCGACCCCCAGGCCGAGGGCGGTGAGCGAGTCGGTGCCCATGTCGATGGCCAGCGCCTGCACCGGCATCAGCGGCAGCGGGATGCGGAACAGCGCGAAGGCCAGGTTGGGGATGAGCTCGGCCACGTTGTGCACCAGCACGTAGGTGAGGAACTTGCGGATGTTCTGGAACACCGCGCGGCCCTCCTCGATGGCCGTGACGATGCTGGCGAAGTGATCGTCCAGCAGCACCATGTCGGCGGCCTCCTTGGCCACGTCGGTGCCGGTGATGCCCATGGCAATGCCGATGTGGGCGGCGCGCAGGGCGGGCGCATCGTTCACCCCGTCGCCGGTCACCGCGACGATGTAGCCCTTGGCCTTGAGGGCCTCGACGATGCGCATCTTCTGGTCGGCGGCGACGCGGGCGAAGAGGATTTCCGGCGCATCGAGAGCCAGCTGGAGCTGCGCCGGATGCAGGCGGCGCAGCTCGGCGCCGGTGATCACCCGCGGCGCATCGCCACGCACCAGGCCGATCTGCCGGGCGATGGCGACCGCCGTGCCGGGGTGATCGCCGGTAATCATGATGACCTGGATGCCGGCCCCGTGGCAGGTGGCGATGGCGGCTTCCACATCGGCCCGCGGCGGGTCTTCGATGCCGGCCAGACCGCAGAAGCACAGGGCCTGCTCTTCCGCGTCGCGCGGGCAATCGGGCGGCAGGCGGCGGCTGGCCAACGCAATGACACGCAGGCCGGCCACGGCCATTTCCTCCTGCGCGCGCAGGATGGCAGCGCGGGCGGCCTCGTCCAGCGCCTGCGCGCCGCCCGCCAGCACGATCGATTCGCACAGGGGCAGCACGCGCTCCAGCGCCCCCTTGCAGTAGAGCATCTGGCCATCGGCGTCGGGATAGACCACCGACTGGCGCATGCGCTCCGAGTCGAAGGGCCATTCGTCGCTGCGCGAGGCCGGGGCCGGCTGGGGGGCGAGGCGTTCGGCCATTTCCACCAGGGCGATTTCGAGGGGGTCGCCGGCCAGCTCGAGGCGACCATCCGGACGGGTCTCGGTGAGGTCCTGGCAATAACGGGCGACGCGGAAGAACAGATCGTGGCCCGGCGCAGGGGTATCCGCATCCTGCAACTGCAGATCAAGGAAGACCCGCCGCACGCGCATGCGGTTCTCGGTGAGGGTGCCGGTCTTGTCGGTGCAGATCACCGTCACCGAGCCCAGCGTTTCCACCGACGGCAGGTGACGGATCAGCACATTGCGGCGCGCCATGCGCTGGGCGGCGAGGACCAGCGAGAGGGTCAGGGTCGGCAGCAGGCCTTCGGGCACCAGCGCGACGATGATGCCGATGCTGAGGATCAGATCGCGCCAGAAAGGCACGCCAACGAGACTGCCGAGCGCGAAGAAGAAGGCTCCGATGCCCAGTGCCAGGTAGGCGATGCGCCGGCTCAGGTGGGCGATCTCGCGGCGCAGGGGCGAATCCTCGCCGCTGCCAATCTGGGTGAGGTGGGCGATGCGCCCGAATTCGGTGTGCGCACCGGTGGCAAAGACCACCGCCCGCCCCTGCCCGGCCACCACCGAAGTACCGGCGAGCAGGATGTTGCGGGCATCGATGGCCTGTTCTTCGGCGGACGGCGCCGCATCGCCGCTGCCGGGGCGGGATTCGCCGGTAACGGTGGATCGGTTGATGCGCAGGCCGAAGGCTTCGATCAGGCGGCAGTCGGCCGGCACATTGTCGCCCTGGGCGAGCAGGATCACGTCCCCCGGCACCAGTGCCTCGGCGGCCAGCTTCAGCACCACCCCGTCGCGCAGCACCTCCACCTGGCTGGGCAGCAGGCCCTGCAGCGCTGCCAGCGTGCGCTCGACGCGGGCCTCCTGCCAGAAGGAGAACAGGCCCGAGAGCAGGATCACCACCACCACCGCCACGCCCACCCGGGCCATGCCTTCGCCCGGGTCGTACCAGTCGGCCAGAAAGGCCAGCCCGGCGGCCACCCACAGGATCACCGAAAAGAGGTGAGTGAATTCTTTGAGCAGGCGCAGCGCCCAGTGCTCGCGGGCCAGTGGCTCGACCCGGTTGGGGCCGTATTCGGCCAGCCGTGCCGCCGAATCGGCCGACACCAGCCCCTGCGCCGAACTGCGCACACTGGCGAGGGCTTCGGAGGCGGACAACTGGTGGATTTTCATGGCCGGCTAACTGCTACTTTAGGCCCGGTGAATGCCGAATGGAAAGACGCAAGTCAAATACACCCATAATCCTGCCCATGCCTCCCCACGACACCCTCACCATCCCCGGCGCCGCCCCGATCAAGCTATGGACCCGCGGCGTGCCCGTCGAGGACGAAGCCCGCCAGCAGTTGATCAACACCGCCCGCATGCCCTTTATCTACCGGCATCTGGCGGTGATGCCCGACGTGCATCTGGGCAAGGGCTCGACCATCGGCAGCGTGATTCCCACTGTCGGGGCGATCATCCCGGCGGCGGTGGGCGTGGATATCGGCTGCGGCATGATGGCCGCCCGCAGCTCGCTGACGGCCGCCGACCTGCCCGACAATCTGCACGCCCTGCGCAGCGCCATCGAGGCGGCCGTGCCCCACGGCAAGACCTTCGGGAAACGCGACGCTGGCGCGTGGGGTGACGCGCCCGCCCCGGTGGACGCCATGTGGCGGACGCTCCACGCCAGCTTCAAGCGCATTACCGACAAGTACCCGAAGCTCGAACGCACCAACAACCGCCTGCACCTGGGCACGCTGGGCACCGGCAACCACTTCATCGAGGTGTGCCTCGACGAGGAAGGCCGCGTGTGGTTCATGCTGCATTCGGGCTCCCGCGGGGTCGGCAACGCCATCGGCAGCCTGTTCATCGAACTCGCCCAGGCCGACATGCGCCAGCACATCGCCAATCTGCCGGACCGGGATCTGGCCTACTTCACCGAGGGCAGCCGCCACTTCGACGACTACGTGGAGGCGGTCGGCTGGGCCCAGGACTTTGCCCGCCGCAACCGTCTGCTGATGATGCAAAGCGTGGTTGCCGCCGCCCGGCGGATCATCGCCAAACCCTTCGTCGCCGACGTGGAAGCGGTGAATTGCCACCACAACTACGTGCAGCGGGAAACCCACTTCGGCCGCGAAGTGCTGGTGACACGCAAGGGCGCGGTGGCCGCCCATAAAGATCAGTTGGGGATCATTCCCGGTTCAATGGGCGCGAAGAGCTTCATCGTCCGCGGGCTGGGCAACGAAGAAGCCTTCTGCTCGTGCAGCCACGGCGCCGGCCGCAGCATGAGCCGCACCCAGGCGAAGAAACGCTTCAGCGTGGCCGACCAGGTACGCGCCACCGAGGGTGTGGAGTGTCGCAAGGACAAGGACGTGATCGACGAGATTCCGATGGCCTACAAGGACATCGACGCGGTAATGGCGGCGCAGGCCGATCTGGTGGAGATCGTGCATACGCTGCGTCAGGTAGTGTGCGTGAAGGGCTAGCGGGCGGCGTCGATGCGCTTGAGGGTGTCGCGGGCGGCATCAATGGTCGGGCCGCCGAGTTCGATGGCACGGCGGGCTGCTGCCCGCGCTGCATCGATACGCCCCGCCTCCAGCAGGATCACCGCCAGATTGTTCCAGGCGGCGGCGGAAGCGTGGTGCCTGGCCGCCTCACGGAAGGCCGCTTCTGCACCGGGCCGGTCGCCGGCAGCGTAAAGGCTGTTGCCGAGGCCCATGGCCAGGGTCAGGCTGTCCGGCCAGCGGGCCAGGGCGGCACGGTAGGCAGGCGCAGCCTTGCCCGGCGGGGCAGCTTTTTCAAAGGCGACGAGGGCGCGGGTGGTGGCGGCTTCGTCTGCGCTGGCGGCCAGCTGGCCCGCCGGCAGGGCGACAAAAGCCCAGGCGCCCGCGCGTACCCAGGTCAGTTCAAAAGTACGGAAAGGCAGCACCTGGCGTTCCATCGGCCCGGAACGCAGCAGGAAGGCCGCTTCATCGAGGTCATAGCCGATCACCACCGCGTAATGCCAGGTCGGCGCCCACGCCAGGCCGAGGTTGAGCAACACGACCACCGGATGCCCCGCCGCGGTCTCGCGCATCAGGGCTTCCAGCGTGCCGGGAACTTCAACCGCCAGCGCCCCCGTCCGCCGCGCACCGGACAACATCTCGATCTGCAGCGATCCGTGTCGCCCCGGCAGGAAAACCTGCCCGGCCAGTGTTTCCGGACGCACAGCGAAACCTGCCGGCCCCAGCGCCATGGCCAGCGCAGCCGGGCCGCACTGGTAGTCGTCCTGCGGGTAATACGGCGTGGCCGACAGCTCCACCCGCCGCGGCAAACCGGCCGGCGGCGTGTCACGGATCAAGGCCGTCTGCGCCGCGCAGCCGGCCAGGGCGAGCACCGTTGCAGCGCCACCGGCAAACATCAGCTGGCGACGCTGCGGCAGGAAAACCATACCTGGCGCCCGCGTTTAGCGGATCGAGCGGGTAAAGGGAAAGACCTTGGTGAAGCCGAGAATGTCGGTGAGCAGCAGCACCAGGAAGATGAAGATGATCACTTCGATGAAACCACCGGCCGGGGCCTTGTCGATCTGCTCGGAGAGACGGGCGGCATCTTCATCGGTGAGGGCGGCCACCCGGTCGCGGGCATCAGCGGCATTCACGCCGAGGTTTTCCAGGCGGGCCTGCACATCGGCGCGGGAGAACATGTCGTTGAGGTGATTGCGGGCATCCTGGCCGGAACGGCTGGCGGCGCCCTGGGCCACCTGCTCGGTGCCGATCATGGTGGCCTGGGCCGTTTGGACGAAGGCCACGTGGGTGGTACTGACAATCAGGGTGGCGGCAAGAATCTGCTTGAAGCGCTTCATTTTAATTCTCCTCGAAAGGGGGCTCCGGATCACGGCGGGCCAATGATCGTGCCACTCGCCCCGGGGCTGCCTCAAGCGCTGCGCTGTAACACCAAGTAAGTGGATGATCAGCTTAGCGTGCGGGCATGTCGATGCCGTGGGCGCCCAGCCATGTCTTGTCCAGCTCCCATTTGACGCCCTGGATGCCCGGCTGCGCCGAAACGATCAGGCGAGCTTCCGTCTGGCGGGCGGCGAGAGTCTGCTGAGCCTCGACAAAAGCCGGATTGTTGGGGTCCTTCACGTTGATTTCCGGAAACAGCACAGCGATGACCCGGAAGGCCGGCACGTCGAAATTGCGCGGCGTGCCCATCACCGCCATGCCCTGCTCCACCCGCAACACGCGAAAAGGATAGGGATAGGCCTTGAGCGGCGCGCTGGCAGTGGCTTCGAGCACCTGGTTGAGCTCCCGCGCCCGAGCGTCCGGCCGGCGAATCGCCCAGTCGGCGGTAAAGAACAGCACCAGCGCGAGCAAGGCCCAGTGCCAGGTTTTGACTTGCTTCAGACTCACGTCGGGACTCGCTTTCTGCTGCCGGGAAGGCTGTCACAAACGCGAAGAATATAATCAATCCCTAATAATCGCGAGCCCCGACCGGCGCAGGGCGGAATGTGGCCGAACGAACAGACCGGCACGCGCCGCTGTGCAAGCATCGAAACACCGGGATACAAATCTTCCGGACCCCGCTTCTCTAAAGGAAAATCCGATGAAATCGCCCCTGATTCTTCTGCCCCTGTGCGCCGTGTTCATCCTCAGCGCCTGCGCCAACATGACCGAAACCCAGCGCAACACGGCAATCGGTGCCGGCGTTGGCGCTCTGGGCGGCGCGGTGATCAGCAAGAGCACCGGCGGCAACCAGACCGGACGCGACGCAGCCCTTGGCGCCGGGGTCGGCGCACTGGGGGCCTACGCCTGGTCGCAACGCATGGAAAGCCAGCGCCAGGCCATGGCCCAGGCCACTGCCGGCACCGGCGTGGATGTGTCCCGCACCGCCAACAACGAGCTGAAGCTCGACATTCCCAGCGACATCTCCTTCGACACCGGCCGGGCCGCCATCAAGCCGAACATGCGCCCCATCCTCGACCGTTTCGCCCAGACACTCACCGACAACACCGCCACTCACATCCGCATCGTCGGTCACACCGACAGCACCGGCTCGGATGCCATCAACAATCCCCTGTCCCTGGACCGGGCCAACAGCGCCCGCAACTACCTGATGGACCGGGGCGTAGCCAGCAGCCGCATCGACACCGCCGGCCGCGGCGACCGGGAGCCGGTTGCCGACAACCACAGCGAAACCGGCCGCGCCCACAACCGCCGCATCGAAATTTTCGTCGGCGAAGCCGCCCGCTAAGGCACGGCGCCTAACCCAGGAACATCTTGTAGGCCGGGTTGGCGGTTTCATCCACGTACTCGTAGCCCAGCCGCGCCAGAAAGCCCTGGAAGGCCTCGCGGTCGGCCTGCGGCACCTGCATGCCGACCAGCACGCGGCCGAAGTCGGCACCGTGGTTGCGGTAGTGGAACAAGCTGATGTTCCAGTCGGAACGCAGGGTATCGAGGAAGTTGAGCAGCGCACCCGGACGTTCGGGGAAGACGAAGCGGTACAGCACTTCGTTTTCGGCCTGGGGCGCATGGCCGCCGACCATGTAGCGGATGTGGCTCTTGGCCATCTCGTCGTCGGTGAGGTCGATGCAGGGCAACTCGTGGCGCTGCAAGAGCTCGGTGATGCGAATGCCCTCGGCGCGGTTATGCACGCCGACGCCGACGAAGATGTGGGCCTTGTCGGCATCCGCGTAGCGGTAGTTGAACTCGGTGATGTTGCGGTTGCCGAGCAGATCGCAGAACTTCTTGAAGGAGCCGGGCTTCTCGGGAATGGTCACGGCAAGGATGGCTTCGCGCTGCTCGCCCACTTCGGCACGCTCGGCGACGAAGCGCAGGCGGTCGAAGTTCATGTTGGCGCCGGAAGCGATGGCCACCAGGGTTTTGTCCCGCAGGTTGTGACGCTTGGCGTATTCCTTGGCACCGGCCAGCGACAGGGCGCCCGCCGGCTCGAGGATGGAGCGGGTGTCCTCGAAGACGTCCTTGATGGCGGCGCAGATGGCGTCGTTGTCCACCGAGATCATTTCATCGACGTATTCCTGGCACACGCGGAAGGTTTCCTCGCCGACCAGCTTGACCGCCGCGCCATCGGCAAAGAGGCCGACGGTGGGCAGTTCGATGCGCTTGCCGGCGGCCAGCGACTGGGTCATGGCGTCGGAGTCGACGCTCTGTACGCCGATCACCTTGATCTCGGGGCGCACGCGTTTCACGTAGGCCGCCACGCCGGCCAGCAGGCCGCCGCCACCCACGCAGCAGAAGATGGCGTGGATGGGCTTGCCGTGCTGGCGCAGGATCTCCATGCCGATGGTGCCCTGGCCGGCGATCACGTCCGGATCGTCGTAGGGATGGACGAAGGTCAGCTTTTCGGTTTTTTCAAGTTCGACGGCGTGGGTGTAGGCGTCGGAGAAGGATTCGCCGGCCAGCACCACTTCGCCACCGTTGCGCTTGACCGCGTCGATCTTGATCGCCGGGGTGGTGGTGGGCATGACGATGACGGCCCGCACACCGAGCTTCTTGGCCGACAGGGCGACGCCCTGGGCGTGGTTGCCGGCCGAGGCGCAGATGACGCCGCGCTTGAGGGCCGTCGGGCTGAGGCTGGCCATCTTGTTGTAGGCCCCGCGCAGCTTGAAGCTGAACACCGGCTGCATGTCCTCGCGCTTCAGGAAGATCTTGTTGTGAATGCGCGCCGACAGGTTGGGAGCAAGGTCGAGGGGCGTTTCAATCGCCACGTCGTAGACCTGGGCGGTGAGGATCTTCTGGAGGTAGTCGGGGTGCTGCGCGCTCATGGCTGAACCTGTGTGTCGGCTGAGGGAGCATTGAAGGGTAGCAGCCGGAGCGGCCGCGCTGCAACATACGGGCTTTTCTGAGCGGAGCCTTTCATGAGCGATATTCAGCGGGCCGGCACCACGCCGCGCTATTCCGACTTCACGCTTCACAACGGTGTCGTTTACTGCGTCGAGGTGCCACCCGACGAAAACGCCGACATCACCACCCAGACCAGCGCCATGCTGGCCTGCCTGGAAACCCTGCTGATGCAGGCCGGCAGCAGCAAACAGCGCCTGCTGATGGCCACCCTTTACCTGACCGACATGGCCGACTACGCTGCCGTGAATGCAGCGTGGGAAGCCTGGCTGCCCGCCGGCAGCGCACCGAGCCGCGCCTGTGTGCAGGTGGTGCGCCTGGCAAAACCGGGCTGGAAGGTGGAGATCGCGGTGCAGGCCGCCGTCTAGCCACGGCCAAAACAGGCCAATATTTCTTTTGCATCGCCTATATTCACGTAATCGAATGCATTGGCCGCCACCCTTTCGGCGCAGGCTCGTCCGGCGCCGGGCCATGAGGTTTTCTTGTAATTTGTCTTGAGGAGCTTATATGTCCTGGCGTCAGCGTTTTAGGCACTCCCTGGCCGTGGTCAGCCTGGTCCTGAGCAGCACGGGGGCACAGGCGGGGCTGTATTCAAACCTCTACGTTTTCGGCGACAGCCTGTCGGATACAGGCAACGATCTGGTGGTTACCGGGGGTGCCGTGCCATCGCCGGCCTATTACACCGACGGCACGAACAGCGGGCGCTTCACCAACGGCCTGAACTACGTGGACCATCTGGCCGCCGGGCTCGGCCTGAGCGCCGCCCCCTCAGTGCTGGGTGGCACCAATTACGCCTACGGCGGCGCCCGAACCGATAGCGTCGCCATCGGTTTGCCCCCCACGGCGCAGCCCTTCAACCAGCAGGTCGGCAACTATATCGCCGGCGGGGTGGCCGACCCTTCGGCGCTATATGTGCTGTGGATCGGCGCCAACGACATGTCGGACGTTATTAC
Organism: Zoogloea oleivorans; assembly: GCF_008107625.1. Taxonomy (GTDB): domain Bacteria; phylum Pseudomonadota; class Gammaproteobacteria; order Burkholderiales; family Rhodocyclaceae; genus Zoogloea; species Zoogloea oleivorans. The sequence continues at coordinate 216,758 of NZ_SDKK01000009.1, read as the reverse complement.
GGCAGCGGCAGCGGCCGATCCAGCGACGATTCCCGCTCTGGTCAACACCAAGGTGAACACGGTGATGAGCAGCATCGTCGGCGCGCTCACGGGGCTGGCCGGCCTGGGAGCCCAGCACTTCCTGGTGCCCAACCTGCCCAACCTGTCCCTGACGCCCGAGGTGCGCGGCTTCAACAATCCGCAACTGTCGATCCTGGCGAACAACGTGAGCATCGGCTTCAATCAAGCCCTGGCCGGCACCCTCGGCCTCAACATGTTCTCGGTTCTCGACATTCGCAGCCTCGACATTTTTGCCGCCCAAACGCAGATCACACTGGACCCGGCCGCCTACGGCTTCAGCAACGTCACCGATGCCTGCTACAGCGGCGAGCTGACCGGCGCCGGCACGCCAAGCGTATGCGCCAACCCTGACCAGTACATGTACTGGGACTTCGAGCATCCAAGCGCCGCGCTGCACGCACAACTGGGACAACTGGCCCTGGCCGCCGTGCCGGAACCCGCCAGCTGGAGCCTTGTCCTGGTCGGGCTGGGGCTGCTGAGCGGCCTCGGCCGACGCCGGATACACGGCTGAAAACGTCGCGCCGGATGGCAACGGGCCTGCTCCTGACCGGACAGGCCCGTTTTTCCTGGTACGCGGCCAAGCGCCTGCAATACCGGAACTGTAGCCCCGAACAGCAGTCAAACCGGGGCTTGTCGCCCCCTCCTCCGGTTTCCCCTTCTCGCCGTAAGGCTTTGTTTTTCGACAGAAGGCGGGGCGGTCCGTTAAAATGCTCCGTTCTCCGCTGCAAAGATCCAGGTACCGCAATGACCCAACGCCTGCGCGAAATCCCCTATAACTACACCTCGTTCTCCGACCGCGAGATCGTCATCCGCCTGCTCGGCCCGGACGCCTGGGAGACCCTCGACGCCCTGCGTTCCGAGCGTGTCACCGGCCGTTCTGCACGGATGCTCTATGAGGTGCTGGGGGATGTGTGGGTTGTCCAGCGCAACCCCTACCTGCAGGACGACCTGCTCGGCAACCGCGACCGTCGCGGTGCGCTGATCGAAGCCCTGCGCCACCGCCTGCGCGAAGTCGAAAAGCGCCGCGAGGACGCCGGTGAAGCGGGCGCCGAAGACGCCGAACGCAGCGCCAAGGTGGCGCGCCTGGTGTCGGCCGCCCATGGTGCGGTCGACCGCTTCGAGAAGTTCTTCGAAAACACCTACGACCTGAGAAAGCGCGTGCAGCGCGAACTGGTTCGCCACACCCGCAAGGACAACATCTGCTTTGACGGCCACGCCCGCGTTTCGCACGTGACCGACGCCACCGACTGGCGTGTGGAATACCCCTTCGTGGTCCTCTACCCGGACACCGAAGAGGAAATGGCCCCGCTGGTGAAGAGCTGCATCGAACTCGGGATGACCATCATTCCGCGCGGGGGTGGCACCGGTTACACCGGCGGCGCCGTGCCGCTCGACGCCAATTCGGTGGTCATCAACACCGAGAAGCTGATCTCGATGGGCCCGGTCGAAGAGATCGTGCTGCCCGGCCACAGCCAGCCCTACGCCACCATCCGCACCGGCGCCGGCGTGGTCACCGAGCGCGTGTCCGAAGCCGCATCCCTGGCCGGCCGCGTGTTTGCCGTGGACCCGACCTCGGCGAGTGCCTCGTGCATCGGCGGCAACATCGCCATGAACGCCGGCGGCAAGAAGGCCGTGCTGTGGGGCACCGCGCTCGACAACCTGGCCTGGTGGAAGATGGTCACGCCGGACGGCGACTGGCTGGAGGTCGAACGCCTCAACCACAACTTCGGCAAGATCCACGAGCAGAAGACGGTCGAGTTCCGCCTCAAGCGTTTTGACGCCAAGAACTACACGCTGCTGTCCGAAGAAGTGCTGTCGCTGCCCGGCGCCAGCTGCCGCAAGGACGGCCTGGGCAAGGACGTCACCGACAAGTTCCTCGGCGGCGTGCCGGGCGTGCAGAAGGAAGGCACCGATGGCCTCATCGTGGCGTCGCGCTGGGTGCTGCACAAGATGCCGCCGGTGACCCGCACGGTGTGCCTGGAGTTCTTCGGCCAGGTGCGCGAAGCCGTGCCGGCCATCGTCGAGATCACCGACTACTTCAAGCCGGGCGGCGCCGGCAATGCGGCCAGCGTGCTGCTGGCCGGCCTCGAGCACCTCGACGAGCGCTACGTGAAGGCGGTGGGCTACACCACCAAGGCCAAGCGCCACGGGCGGCCCAAGATGGTGCTGATCGGCGACATCGTCGGCCATGACGAGAACGCGGTGATGACCGCCGCTTCCGAAGTCATCCGCATGACCAACACCCGCGGCGCCGAAGGTTTCATCGCCGTCAGCCCCGAGCAGCGCAAGAAGTTCTGGCTCGACCGCTCGCGCACCGCCGCCATCTCGCGCCACACCAACGCCTTCAAGGTGAACGAAGACGTGGTGATCCCGTTGCCGCGCATGGGCGACTACTGCGACGGCATCGAGCGCATCAACATCGAGCTGTCCACGCACAACAAGCTGGCCCTGTGCGACGCGCTGACCGAGTTTCTTGACGGCGAGCTGCCGCTGGATACCGGCGACGCCACCATTTCCCGCGACGAGTTGATCGGCGAACGCCGCAAGGACGCGCTGGACTACGTGGCCAGCGTGCGCCGCCGCTGGGAATGGCTGCTCGACAACCTCGACACGCCGCTGGCCGAGGCCGAGCCGCACTTCGCCGACTATGGCGTGGTGGCTGGCGAGCTGACCAACCGTACCGTCAACCCCAAGCTCTTCCACCGCCTGCAGGACTACTCGGTCCGCACCAGCTGGAAGCTCGAGCTCAAGTCGCGCCTCGACAAGATTTTCGATGGCGTGCTGTTTGCGCCGGTGGTCGAACAGCTCAAGAAGGTGCATAAGCAGGTGCTGCGCGGCCGCGTCTTCGTGGCCCTGCACATGCACGCCGGCGACGGCAACGTGCACACCAACATCCCGGTCAACTCCGACAACTACGAGATGCTGCAGACCGCCAACAAGGCCGTCGACCGCATCATGGCGCTGGCCCGTTCGCTGGATGGAGTGATCTCGGGTGAGCATGGCATCGGCATCACCAAGCTCGACTATCTCACCGACGCCGAGATGGCCAACTACTGGGCCTACAAGAAAAAGGTGGACCCGGAAGGCCGCTTCAACCGCGGCAAGCTGATGAAGGGCGGCAACCTCGACAACGCCTACACGCCCAGCTTCAACCTGATGGGACACGAATCCCTGATCATGGAGCAGACCGCCATCGGCGAGATCTCCCACGACATCAAGGACTGCCTGCGCTGCGGCAAGTGCAAGCCGGTGTGCTCGACCCACGTGCCGCGCGCCAACCTGCTGTACAGCCCGCGCAACAAGATCCTCAGCACCTCGCTGTTGATCGAAGCCTTCCTCTACGAGGAGCAGACCCGTCGCGGCGTGTCGCTGGCCCACTGGGCCGAGTTCGAGGACGTGGCCGACCATTGCACCGTGTGCCACAAGTGCGAGAAGCCCTGCCCCGTCGACATCGACTTCGGCGACGTGTCGATCAAGATGCGCAACCTGCTGCGCGAGCAGGGCAAGAAGTCCTTCAACCCCGGCAAGGCCGCGGCGATGGCCTTCCTGACCGCCAAGGATCCGGCCACCATCAAGCTGATCCGTGCCGGCATGATCGGCTGGGGCTACAAGGCCCAGCGCCTTGGCCACCGCATCGGCAAGAGCCTCGGGCTGATCCAGGACCAGGTCCAGCATCCGCCGGCAACCCTCGGCAAGCCGGCCATCAAGGCCCAGATCATCCACTTCATCAACAAGCCGATGCCGGGCGGGCTGCCCAAGCGCACCTCGCGCGCGCTGCTCGATATCGAGGACGACACCATCGTCCCGGTGATCCGCAACCCGCAACTGAAGCGCGATGAATCCGACGCGGTGTTCTACTTCCCGGGTTGCGGTTCCGAGCGCCTGTTCAGCCAGGTCGGCCTGGCGACCCAGGCCATGCTCTACCAGGTCGGCGCCACCACCGTGCTGCCGCCGGGCTACCTGTGCTGCGGCTACCCGCAAACCGCCGCGGGCGAAGAAGACGCCGGCCAGAAGATCACCACCGATAACCGGGTGCTCTTCCACCGGGTCGCCAACACGCTCAACTATCTCGACATCAAGACAGTGATCGTGTCCTGCGGCACCTGCATGGATCAACTGCAGAAGTATCAGTTCGAGAAGATCTTCCCCGGCTGCCGGCTGCTCGACATCCACGAATACCTGATGGAAAAGGGCCTCAAGCTCGACGGCATCAGCGGTACCCGCTACATGTACCACGAGCCGTGCCACACCCCGATGAAGGTCCATTCGGGCATCAAGGTGGCCAACGAGCTGATGGGCACGCGGGTCGACCTGTCCGACCGCTGCTGCGGCGAGTCCGGCACCCTGGCGGTGGCCCGTCCGGACATCTCCACCCAGGTGCGCTTCCGCAAGCAGGAAGAGATCGAGAAGGGCGCCGAGAAGCTGCGCGGTGCCGACGCCGCCACGCCGGTGAAGATCCTCACCTCCTGCCCGAGCTGCCTGCAGGGCCTGTCGCGCTACGCCGGCGATGCGGGCGGCGTGGATGCCGACTACATCGTGGTCGAAATGGCCAGGCACATCCTCGGTGAAAACTGGATGGCCGAGTACGTGGCCAAGGCCAACAACGGCGGCATCGAGCGCGTGCTGGTGTAAGGCTTCAGCGCGGCCTGAAACGAACGAGGCCCGCACAAGCGGGCCTCGTTGCATCCGGGTCGTAACAGGCTCAGTACCAGTTCACCTTGCCATTGCTGGTGTTGTACAGCGCGCCGACGATGCGGATCTTGCCTTCGTCTTCCATGGCCTTGAGGATCGGGCTCTGGTCGCGGATCTTCTGCACGACCTGCCTCACGTTGAGTTCGGTAACGTCATCGACGAAAGCGTGGTTGTGGGAGTTGTGCTCCCCGGGCGTCGACGCGGCAGCGACAGCCGGCTTGAACTTCTCCAGCAGGGTCGTCAGGTTGCCCATCTTCACATCGTCGCAGGCCCCTTTGATGGCGCCACAGCTGGTGTGCCCGAGCACCACCACCAGCCGCGAACCGGCCACCTTGGCGGCGTATTCGAGGCTGCCGAGGATGTCCTCGTTCACCGTGTTGCCGGCCACACGGGCCGTAAAGATGTCGCCCACGCCCTGATCGAAAACCACTTCCGGCGCGGCGCGGGAATCGATGCAGCCAACCACGCTGGCGTAGGGAAACTGGCCGAGAGCCGTGGTGTGCACCTGGGCCTTGAGCTTGCGTTTGAGGGGCTTGTCAGCCACGAAGCGGGCGTTGCCGGCCTTCAGGATATCAATGGCCTTGTCGGGGCTTATGCCGGCCTGAACGGCCTTGGTCAGGGTCGCGCCGGTGGTGTAGGGGCGCGGTATCGCCGGGCCGCCGTGGTCGTCGCCGGCAAGGGCAAGGCCGCTGCTGCCCAGGGCAGCAAAGACGATGGCGATCAGTTTCATTGTGGTCATTTCTTGTCTCCCGTTTGTTTTTTTGAATGCACATTTCGCATAATCGAGAGCTTGTTTTCGAATATTCCGCGGAAAACTTGAATTTTTCCGGAAACCATCCATGCCCGCGGCCGGAAAAGGCTTCGTGCTATCCTGCGACCCCCGTTTTTCCGGTTGTGCATGGGCCTGACCGACAGAGAATGAGCGAAGAACTGAATCCCGCCCCGGTGCTTGATCCGGTGGAAGCGGCCGAATCGGCCCGTCCCAGGGCCGCGGCCCGGACACCCCGCAAAAAAGCCCCTGCCAAGGTGGCTGCCCTACCCGTGGATGCCACCGCAGAGGTGATACCGGTGGAGCCCGCCGCTGCGCCGAAGGCAAAGGCCAAGCGCGCGCCGCGCAAGCCGAAAAAAGCCGCCGAAGCCGTCGTGATGGACGAGCAGACAGCCGACCTGTTCGCCGCACTGCAACCAGAAATCGTCTCCGTAGCGCAGCCCGAAGCACGGGTTGAACCCGTCGCCATCGAAGCGCCTGTCACAGCGGCGGTGAGCGCAGAGGCAGCCCCGGCGGTCACCCCGGAAACCAGCGACGAACCCGCCACGGAAGAGGCCGCAGCCAGCAGCGACACCCTCGTCACACCGCCTGCCAGCCCGCGCCGCAAGCGCAAGCGCCGGCGCGGCAAGAGCGAACGCAGCGCGCAGGGCGACAACGCCCCGGAAGGCGAATTGCCGGCAGCCCAGGGCGAATTGACCGAACAACCGAGCACCGCCGAACTCACCCCGCTCGAAGCCCCGCTGCGGGCCTTGCTGGAGGCCTTTGAGGCCCCGGTCGAACCGCTCGTCCTGACCGTGGCGCTCCCCGAACCTGAACCCGCTCCGCTGCAGCCCCTGACCGTGGTGAGCCTCGGCCTGACCCAGCCGCCGGTGCTGTCTGCCGAAGCGCTGGCTGCACTGCGCGGCGCCCGCGTGGTGCTCGGTACCGCCGACGCTCTCGACCGCCTGGCTGGCCTGCACCTCAACGTGCCACAGCAGTTGTGCGCCGCCGACTCCGCGCATGTGGACGTGCGTACCGTCGGCCACGCCGGCAGCGTGCTGGTAGTGGTCGGTGACGGCGCCGGCGACGGCCCGGCAGCAGAACTCCTCGCCGAACTCGGCCCGGCCCATGTGCGCGTGCTACCCGGCGTCGGCCGCGTGCAGGCCGCCTGTGCCGCCCTCGGCTTGTCGGCAGAGATCGTTTCGGTGGTGGACCTGCGGCGTGCCCCGCTGGCCGCCCTGCGTGGCCAGTTGCGCGCCCATCGCCTGCTGGCCGTGCCGGTGGCCGATGCAGCCGCACCGGTCGCCGTGGCCCGCCTGCTGCTCGACAGTGGCTTCAGCGGCGCCCGGGTGTGGGTCTGCGAATACCCCGGTGGTGTGCTGAAAACCACCGCCTGGCTGGCTTCCGAGCTGGTCGAGCTGCGCGAACCCGTCGATGCCCACGCGGTGTTGATCCTTGCCACCGGCCCGTCTGCCGGCGTGTTCACCGAGTTGCCCGGCCTCAGCGAAGCAGCCCTGGGTGACGACGCCGCCAGCGCCCTGCCGCTGGCCGTGCGCACCCTGGCCCTGGCCTGGCTGCAGCCGGCCGCCTGGGAAAACGGCTGGGCGATTGCCGACGGTGAAGCCAGCCTGGCCCTGGAATGGGCACGGGCGGTACCGACGGCGCGCGTCCGGGCGGTGGGCGTGGAACCGAGCCTGCTGGGCGTTTCCATGGCCCGCGTCGGGGTGGGCGAAAATCTGTCCGCGGTGGCCAGTGCCACGCCCCAGCGCAGCCGCGAATGGCCGGCGCCGGAGGCCGTGTTCGTGCGCGGCGGAATCGGCCTGAGCGACTGGCTGGCCGCCGCCTGGGAACGTCTCACGCCCGGCGGCCGTCTCGTGGCCACTGCCGAAGACGACGAGGCCCGCGCCGACCTGCTGGCCTTTTCCGGACAGGTGCCCGCCGAGGCCTGGCAGGAACTGAGCCTGTCCCGCGGCGAAACCGTGGCCGGACGCCTGCGTTTTGCGCCGAGTGCGCCAGTCCGTCTGGCCCTGTGGCGCAAGCCGGGCTTATCCTGAAAACCTTTACCGGGAGCGCTGACATGCCTGCTTCGTCCTTCCCCCGCGAACGTTCCCCGGCCCGGCCAGGCTGGGTCTACCTGGTGGGCGCCGGCCCCGGCGACCCGGAACTGCTGACCCTGCGCGCTGCGCGCCTGCTGCTGGAAGCCGACGTCCTGGTCTACGACAACCTGGTCAGCAAGGAAGTCCTCGACTGCGTGCCGGAGCACACCCAGCGTTTGTATGTGGGCAAGAAGGCCTCCAACCACTCCCTGCCGCAGGAGGGCATCAACGCCCTGCTGGTGAGGCTGGCGCAAGAGGGCAAGCGGGTGGTGCGCCTCAAAGGCGGCGATCCGTTCATCTTCGGACGCGGCGGCGAAGAGGTGGAAGAACTGGTCAAGGCCGGCATTCCCTTCGAGGTCATCCCCGGCATTACCGCGGCGGCGGGCATCGGTGCCTACGCCGGCATTCCGCTGACCCACCGCGATTTCGCCCAGTCGTGCATCTTTGTCACCGGCCACCTCAAGGATGGCTCGGTCGATCTCGACTGGGAAATGCTGGCCCGCCCCAAGCAGACCCTGGTGTTCTACATGGGCATCACCCAGCTGGCGACGATCTGCGCCGAACTGGTCGCCCACGGCCTGCCCGCCACCACGCCGGCAGCGGTAGTGCGGCGTGGCACCAGCCGCGATCAGCGCGTGGTGACCTCCAACCTGGCCAATCTGGCCGCCGACGTGAAAGCCGCCGGCATCACCCCACCGGCGCTGACCATCGTCGGCGACGTCGTCAGCCTGCAGCCGCGGCTGGCCTGGTTCCACCCGGAAGAAGAAGCATGAGCGCAGCCCTCTGTCCCGCCCTGTTTGTTGCCGCACCGGCCTCCGGCCAGGGCAAGACCACCGTCACCGCCGCCCTCGCCCGCCTGCACACCCGTCAGGGGCGCAAGGTGCGGGTGTTCAAGTGCGGACCGGACTTTCTCGACCCGCAGATCCACACGGTGGCCAGCGGCGCGCCGGTCTATAACCTGGATCTCGGCATGTGCGGTTCGGCCGACGCGGCCTGGCGCCTGCACGCTGCCGCCCAGGAGGCCGACCTGATCCTTGTCGAAGGGGTCATGGGCCTCTTCGACGGCAGCCCGTCGGGGGCCGACATTGCCCGTTACTTCGGCATTCCGGTGATGGCGGTGATCGACGCCAAGGCCATGGCCCAAACCTTCGGTGCGCTGGTGCATGGTCTGGCCACCTGGCAACCGGATCTGCCCTTTTCCGGCGTGTTGGCCAACCACGTGGGCAGCGAACGCCACGCCGAGTTGCTGCGCGACAGCCTGCGACCGGGCATCGCCTGGTATGGCGCCCTGCCCCGTGACGAGGCCGCGGCCCTGCCGGAGCGCCACCTGGGCCTGCTGCAGGCCGCCGAAATTGCCGACCTGGACGCGCGCCTCGACCTGCTGGCCGATCATCTGGCCCGCACCGGCGCGGCAGACCGTCCGTTGGCGGTGTCCTTCCCCGAAGCACCGGCCCCGTTTGTGGAACCGCTGCTCCAGGGGCGCACCATTGCCATAGCCCGGGATGCCGCTTTCGGCTTCATCTACCCGGCCAACCTGGACATGCTGCAAACCCTTGGCGCCGAGCTGAAGTTCTTCTCGCCGCTGGCCAACGAAGCCCTGCCCGCCTGCGACGCCCTGTGGCTGCCTGGTGGTTACCCGGAACTCCACGCCGCCAGCCTGGCCGCCAACAGTGCCTGGCAAGCCGCCCTGCAGGCCCACATGGCCGCCGGCAAGCCGCTGCTGGCCGAGTGCGGTGGGATGATGAGCCTCTTCGAGACGATTACCGACCGGGACGGCACCACCCACCCGGGCGCCGGCCTGCTCCCCGGCCACACCCGCATGCAGGCCCGCCTGGCGGCCCTCGGCACGCAAGTCGCCGAGTTGCCGGAAGGACGCCTCAACGGCCACACCTTCCATTACTCGAAGAGCGAAACACCGCTGGCGCCCCTCGCCCGTGCCCATACCCCGGCCGGAAGCGAAGGCGAGGCGATCTACCGGCTGGGCAGCTTGACCGCCTCCTACGTGCATTTCTATTTCCCGTCCAATCCGGTGGCCACCGCGGCGTTGTTCGGCGCCTCGCCGGACTGACGCCCGACCGGCGCAACCAGACCTCGCGATTGCCACCAGGGGGCGGATTCAATCCTGCTGGGCGCCCACCAGTGCAGCCAGCTGGGCTAGGCCACGGTCGATTTCATCATCGGCCGCGTGGCTGAAGTTGAGGCGCAGGGTACCGGTGGCGGCCGGGCTGTCCGGGTAGAAGGCTTCGCCGGGCATGAAAGCGACGCCCTGTTCAATGGCTATCGGCAGCAGCTTGCGGGTGTCGATGCGGCGATTCAGCGTGAGCCAGAAGAACAGGCCACCGGCCGGCGTTTCCCAGCTCGCCAGGGCGCCGAAGTGGCGTTCCAGTGCCAGCTCGAAGAGATCACGCTTCTTGCGGTAAAAATCGGCCAGCCCGGCGAGGCGTTCGCGCCGCTCGGGGGATTCGAGCTGTTGCAGCACCAGCCACTGGCTGAGCCGGTTACTGTGCAGGTCGGCGGCCTGCTTGAGGCGCACCAGGTAGGTGAAGAACTCCGGCGAGGCGGCCAGAAAGCCCAGGCGCAGGCCCGGCGCCAGGCTCTTCGAGAAGGAGCCCTGGTAGATCCACGGGCTGTCCTTCAGACCGGCGCACACCGGGCGGCGCTCGCAGGCGTCGTACACCAGATCACGGTAGGGATCGTCCTCGAACAGCGGCACGCCGGCGCCTTCACAGGCGGCGGCCAGTGCGTCCCGCTGAGCAGTGGTGTAGCAGTGGCCGGTGGGGTTCTGGAAGGTCGGAATGGCGTAGGCGAAGGCCGGTTTTGCGTCGCGGAATCCGGCGGCGCTCACGGTGTCGGCGGTAAAGGGCGCAAAGCGCGCGCCAAAGAAGCGGAACACCTGCAGCGCCGCCAGATAAGTGGGGGACTCCACGGCCACCGTCGTACCCGGATCGATGAACAGCTTGCCCACCAGGTCGATGCCCTGCTGGGAGCCGGACAGCACCAGCACCTGCTCGGGCCCGCAATCGAGGCCGACGTCGGCGAGTTCTTCGGCGATGCGCTCGCGCAGGGCCGGGTCACCCTCGGTGGGGCCGTATTGCAGGACCGAGTCCGGGGCCGACAGGCCGAAGTCGGGAAAGGTCTCGGCCGCCGGCAGGCCGCCCGCAAACGAGATCATTCCGGGCCGCCCTACGACTGCCAGGATCTCCCGGATCGGCGACGCGTGCAGGTCGTGCACACGGGCGGAAAGGGACGGAAGCTGGCGGGGGGCAGAGCTGGACGACATGGAAATCTCCTGGATTGCGTAAGGGGGGATAAGTCAATAACATTGACCTATTCAATGCTGATCCTCCCCGGGAGCCCTGTCAAGATGATTGACCCGAAGCGCCAGGCCGAACTGCGCGAATCCATCGAAGTTTTCTTCTTCGCCTACCGCGCCTTCACGACGCCACCCGACCGCATCCTCGCCGAGCGCGGCCTCGGGCGCGTCCATCACCGCATCCTGTATTTCGTCGCCCGCAGCCCCGGTATCGCCGTCAATGCGCTGCTCGGCGTGCTGGACGTGAGCAAGCAGGCGCTGCATGCGCCGCTGCGGGAACTGGTGGACAAGGGGCTGATTGCCGCCACGCCGGCCGAACACGACCGGCGCGTGAAACAACTGGTGCTGACCGACGCGGGCGCTGCGCTGGAAGCGGCGCTGTCGGGCACGCAGCTGGCAATGCTGGAAAAGGTCTTCGCCGACGCAGGACTGGAGGCCGAGGCCGCGTGGCGGGGGCTGATGGAGCAGATCTCCCGGAGCCGCTGAAACTCCCCGTGGGTCGGGCTGCAGCCCGACAGGCGCCGTGAATCGCAGTGTGCAGTCGGACTGAAGTCCGACCCACGATTACCGGTCTCAGTGGTCCTTCAGCGCGTAAATCCCCGGTGCGTTGCGCCAGTAGCCCTTGTAGTCCATGCCGCCGCCAAACAGGAAGCGGTCGGCCACATCAAGACCGGTAAAGTCGGCCCGCATGCCGGGATAGGCCTTGCGTTCATGCACCTTGTGCACCAGCACCGCGGAACTCACCTCCCGCGCGCCTTCGGCCTTCAGGTAGTCGATGATCGCGGCGAGGGTGTGCCCCTCGTCGAGAATGTCGTCGAGAACCAGCACGTTGCGATCGCGCAGATCCTGCGTGGGGCGCACGCGCCAGTCGAGTAGCGTGCCCTTCAGGGCGTGGCCGTAACGGGTAGCGTGCAGATAGGCCAGTTCGAGTGGGAAAGGCAGGCGCGGGAGCAGGCGGCCGGCAAGAATCAGCCCGCCATTCATGACCACATAGATCAGCGGGTTCTTGTCGTGCAGGCGCACGGTGATGTCGGCGGCGAGGCGATCGAGCGCCTCATCCACTTCAGCCGGGGTGCACAGGCAGTCCGCCTCTTCGCGGGCGCGACGGATTTCTTCCAGATCGACGGTCATGGCAGTACGGTAAGAGTCAGGGAATCAGGTTGCGGGCACGGCGTACGAGCTGCCAGCCGAGCCAGCCACGACGGGCCCAGCGCAGGGTGGCGCGGGGACGCACAACGAGCAGGAAGATCGCGATGCCGGAAACGATGGGTGCATTGTTGCGCGCCCAGTGAATGCCATCGGCGATCCGGTCGACGCCGCGCAGCAGCGGCGTGAAGGTGCTGGCGTGCTGGATAAGGGCGTCGCGCTGGGCGGCGGAACGCATCTGCAGGCGCTGCTTGCGCAGGGCAAGCTCGACGAGTTCCGGGCTCATTCCCTGTGCCGCAGAGCCTCGCGGTCCTGGGCGAGTTCGGCCAGGCTCGAGGCGAACAGGCGCGAGCCACTGCGCAGGCGGGTGGCGGCACGGCTGGCGAACCAGACGCCGGCTACCAGCAGCGCAGCAGTGGCAAGGCCAAAAGCCAGCAGACGATGACTCTCCCACAGCAGCACGGTGATGAAAACCAGCAGAAAAACGATGCCGAAGCCGACAAAGAGGGCGGCGAGGACAGTTTCAAAGAGGAAACTGCCAGCGCGCAGCTTTTCTTCCTTCAGCTCAACAGCGAAGAGTTCGAGCCGGGTCTGGACGGTAGCCAGCCCGGAATCGGCAAGCCCCTTGAGGGACTCGCCGAGGCGCGAGGGCGCGGAATCGCTCATTCGGGAGCGCTGCGCTTAGCGGCGGTTGACCAGCAGGCCGAGCAGGAAACCAACCCCGGCAGCAACGCCGACAGCCTTCCAGGGGTTTTCATGCACGTAGTCGTCGGTGACGCGGGCGGCAGCCTTGGTCTTTTCAACAACAGCGGCTTCCAGGTCCTGCAGCTTGTACTTGGCATTGACCAGTCTGTCGCTGAGGCGGCTGCGTACGTCGGCCACCTTGTCGCCGGCCTGGCCAGCGGTCAGCTTGAGCAGTTCTTCGGTGTCGGCAACAACGGCCTTGAAGTCGGAAACCAGTTTGTCCTTGGTAACTTGTGCGTCGCTCATGGCGTTCTCCAGAGTCATAACAAAATAGAAGGAAGGTGCGCGGTGCGGTGGTCTGCAGCCACCTGAATATCAAGACCTAGGCTAATCCCAATTGTTCCTCAAGGCAATTCATTCGGGTGTCGCCGGGCTTGCCGGCAGCGCCGCGCGCCGCGGCCCGAAGATTCGCGCCAAAAGCACCTCCAGGTCATCCACGTAGGTGTATACCGCGGGCACCACAAGCAGGCTGAGCAGCGTCGAGGTGATCAGGCCGCCGATCACGGCAATCGCCATCGGCGCGCGGAAGCTCGGGTCGGCGCCCAGGCCCATGGCGATGGGGAGCATGCCGGCGCCCATGGCCAGGGAGGTCATGACGATGGGACGGGCGCGCTTGCGGCAGGCATCCACCAGCGCGTCGAAGCGCCCGAGGGGCGGGCCGCCGCGGCCGTGACGGGCCTCGATGGCGTATTCGACAAGCAGGATGGAATTCTTGGTGACCACGCCCATCAACATCAGGAGGCCGATCAGCGAGGGCATCGAGAAGCTGCTGCGGGTCAGCAGCAAGGCCACGAAGGCGCCGCCGATGGCCAGCGGCAGGGCCGCCAGAATGGTCACCGGCTGGGTAAAGCCCTTGAAGAGCAGCACCAGCACCATGTAGATGCACAGCACGCCGATGCCCATGGCGAGGCCGAAGCTGCCGAACAGCTCCTGCATCATCTCGGCGTCGCCCGAATCAGCCAGGCGCACGCCGGCCGGCAGCTCGCGCAGGGCCGGCATGGCGAGGGCTTCGGCATAGACCTCGCCGAGTTCGCGCTGGCCCAGTTCCACTTCGAGGATCACGTTGCGGCTGCGGTCGAGGCGGTTCACCTGGGCCGGGCCGCTGTCCACGCTGATGTCGGCGACGTTGGCGAGCAGCACCGGGCCATGCTTGCCAGGCACGCCGAGGCGGCCGATGGCGGCCATGTCGGCGCGCACGTCGTTACCGAGCTTGACGCGGATCGGCACCTGGCGGCGTTCGAGGTTGAGCTTGGCGAGGCCCACGTCGTAGTCGCCGGCGGTGGCCACTCGCACGGTCTCGCCGATGGCGTCGGCGCTGACGCCCAGATCGGCGGCACGGGCGAAGTCGGGGCGCACGATGATCTCCGGCCGCACCAGGCTGGCGCTGGAGGTGACGTTGCCGACGCCCTGCAGGGTGCGCAGGTCGCGGGTGGCGGCCTGGGCGGCGGCGGCGAGGGCGGCCGGATCGTCGCTCTTGAGGACGAGGATCATCTTTACGCCGGAGTCGGCCGGGCCGACGGTGACGCGCACGCCGGGCAGCACGGCGAGGCGTTCGCGCATTTCCACTTCGACGGCCTGCTGGTTGCGCGGCCGTTCGGTGCGGTGGCTGAGGGTGACGGTGAGCACCGCCCGGCGCACTTCGGCAGCGGCGCCCGGGTTGAAGCCGTCGCCGGCGGCGCCACCGCCGACGGAACTGAAGACGGCCTTCACGTCGGGCATGGCGGCGATGGCCTGGCGCGCCCGTTCGGCGGCGTCGCGGGTTTCCTGCAGGGTGCTGCCGGGGGGCAGTTCGACGTTCACCAGGGTCTGGGCGCGGTCGGCGGGGGGCACGAAGCCGGTCGGCAGCAGCGGAATCAGCATCACCGAGCCAATGAAGAAGGCGACCGCCGCCAGCACCGTGGTGAGGCGATGGCGCAGGCACCACTGCATGAGCGTCATGTAGCGCTGCATCGTCCAGCCTTCACGCTCGACGGTTTCGGCGGTCGGCTTGAGGAAGTAGGCCGCCATCATCGGGGTGAGCAGGCGGGCCACTACCAGCGAGGCGATGATGGCCAGCACCGCGGTCCATCCGAACTGCTTGAAGAACTTGCCGGCAATGCCCGACATGAAGGCGGTGGGCAGAAAGACCGCGACCAGTGCGAAGGTGGTGGCGATGACGGCCATGCCGATTTCGTCGGCGGCCTCCATGGCGGCCTTGACCGGGCTCTTGCCCATGCGCAGGTGGCGGGTGATGTTCTCGATTTCGACGATCGCGTCATCCACCAGGATGCCGACCACCAGGGCCAGCGACAGCAGGGTGACGGTGTTGAGGGTGAAGCCGAACCAGTACATGCCGAGGAAGGTGGGAATCACCGACAGGGGCAGGGCCAGCGCGGCGACGATGGTGGCCCGCCAGTCGCGCAGGAACCACCACACCACCAGCACGGCCAGCAGCGCGCCTTCGTAGAGCAGGTGCATCGAGCCGTCGAAGTTTTCCTGTACCGGGGCGACGTTGTCGTAGGCGTGGGCGAAATGCACGCCGGGATGGGCGGCGGAGAGGTCGGCAACGGCCTTGGCGACACCGGCGGCGACGCTGATTTCGCTGGCGCCCTTGGTGCGCGAGACTTCGAAGCCGACCACCGGCTTGCCGTCGAGCAGCGCTACCGAGCGGCGCTCGGCGGTGGTGTCGGCGATGTGGGCGATGCGTTCGAGACGCACGCTGCGGCCGTCGGCGAGGGGGATGTCGAGCTGGGCCAGGGCGCTGGCGCTGGCCACCGTGGCGATGGTGCGCACGGCTTGCTCGCCGCCGCCCACGTCGCCACGCCCGCCGGGGGCTTCCATCTGGCTGCGGCGCAGCTGGCGCGAGACATCGGCGGCGCTGACGCCGAGGGCGGCCATGCGTTCGGCATCGAGTTCGACGCGCACTTCGCGGGTCAGGCCGCCCATGCGCTTGACCGCACCGACGCCTTTCACGGCGAGCAGACGCTTGGTGACGGCGTCGTCCACCATCCAGCTGAGGGATTCCTCGTCGAGGCTGTCGGAACTCAGCGTCCATGCGCCGAGGGGCCGGCCGGCGGTGGCGATCTTGGCGACCACCGGCTCGCGCACGTCGGCGGGCAGGTCGGAGCGCACCCGGCTGACGGCGGCACGCACTTCGGTCTCGGCCTCGTTGGCGTTCTTTTCCAGCTCGAACTCGATGGAGATCGTCACCTCGCCATCGAGGATGGTGGTGTACATCTTCTTGATGCGGGCCAGCGTGGCGATGCTGTTTTCGAGCTTGCGCGCGACTTCGGTTTCCAGCGTGCCAGGGGCGGCGCCGGGCAGGCTGGCGCTGACGGTGACCACCGGCAGTTCGATGTCCGGGAAGTCCTGCACGCCGGAGCCCTGGAAGGCCAGCAGGCCGGCCAGGGTGAGCAGGGCGAAGAGCAGGATCGCCGGGATGGGGTTGCGGATGGAGAGGGAGGAGAAGTTCATGGCCGGGGGCTCACTTGGCGGCCGGGGCGCTGCCCGCTTCGACCACCTTGACCAGGTCGCCGTCGTTCAGGAAGCCGGCGCCGCTGGCGACGACCCGGGTGTCGGGCTTGAGGCCGGAGAGGATCTCGACCCGGTCCTGGTCGCGGTAACCGACCTGGACCTTGGTCTGGGTGACGCGCTGGTCGGCACCGAGGAGGAAGACGTAGTCGAAGCCGTCACGCAGGGCCACGGCCTGGCGCGGCACGGTGAGGCCGCGGCTGCGTGCCAGCTCGAACTCGCCGCGGGCAAACATGCCGGCCTTGAGCGGGGCTTCGGGACCGTTGCCGGCGCTGGCCGGCACATCCACATAGACGAGGGCGTTGCGGGTTTGCGCGTCCACGGTGGGGGCGACAGTGCGCACCTTGCCGGCCACGATTGCGCCGCCGGGGGCGGTGAGGCGCACGGCCTGGCCGGGGCGCACCTGGCCGAGCTGGGCAGCCGGAACTTCGGCGCGCCATTCAAGACGGCTCTGGCGGATCAGGCGGAACAGTTCCTGACCTTGGGGCACCACGGCGCCGACGGTGGCGGCCGCGGCGCGGAAGGAGATCACGCCGTCGTCGCTGGCCAGCACACGGGTGTGGCGCAGGCGCAGGTCAGCCGCGTTGAGGCTGGCCTTCGCAGCGAGCTTGCGGGCTTCGGCGGCGGCTTCTATGGTGAGGTATTGCTGGATCTGCTGCGCGCTGAGGGCGATGGCGGCGTCGGCGCTGCGGGCGCGGGTGGCGTTGGCACGGGCTTCCAGCAGGGTGGCGTCGGCTTCGGCCAGGCTGGCGCGGGCTTGGGCCTGTTCGGCGAGGGGCATGTCGGTGGCGAATTCGGCCAGTACTTCGCCCTTTTTGACGCGGGCGCCGACGTTCACCTTGATGTCCACCAGGCGCAGCCCGCTGGCTTCGGTGCCGAGGGAGGCTTCCTGCCAGGCGGCGACGCTGCCGTTGGCGGTCAGGCGACGTTCCATGTCGCGGGTTTCGGGCTGGACGGTGACCACCGCCAGCGCCGGCTTGGCCGGGCTGGCAGGGGCAGCCGGCGCCGGTGCGGCGGGGGCTTCGGATCCGCCGGAGCAGCCGGCGAGCAGGCTGGCGAGGGTGAGCAGGGCGAAAAGCGGCATACGGGGGGAAATCATTGGGCGTCTCCGGCGAGGGCGGCCTGGGGGGCAATGGGGGTATCGGGGTGGGTGTCGCTGCGGGTCCAGCCACCGCCGACGGCCCGGTAAAGGGCGATCCAGGCGGCGACCTGTTCC
>NZ_SDKK01000009.1:43590-198859 GCF_008107625.1 Zoogloea oleivorans | reverse complement strand
GCGGCGGCAAGATCGCGCTCGGCGGCGGCCACGTCGGGGCGCTGGACGAGGAGTTGCGCCGGCAAGGCATCGACGACGAAGCGGGCGGGGCGAGGGAAGCGGCCGCTGGCGCTGGCGAGCTGGCGACGCAGGTCGGCTTCGTCGAAGGCTGTGAGGGCGACCAGGGCCTTGATCTGGCGATCGCGCTCGGCACGCAGTTCAGCGAGGGTGCTGGCCCCGTCGGCAGCACCGGCGGTGGCCAAGGCGACCTGCGCCGGGGCGCTGAAACCGGCCCGGCCGAGGGCGCTGGTGAGACGGGCGGTTTCGGCGCGCGAGGCGGCGTCGGCTTCGGCCTGGGCGACGCGGCGTTCCTGGTAGCGCAGCTGCAGGTAGGCGTTGGCGGTTTCGGCGGCCACCGAGACGCGGGCCTCGTGCCAGCGCGCCTGGGTGGCGGCGAGGCGGGCTTCGGCGCCTTCCTGGTCGCGGGCGATGCCGCCGAAGAGGTCGATCTCCCAGTTGGCCATCAGGCCGGCCTGGCGGGTGGTCTGGAAGGTGGTGGGGCTGCCGAAGGTGAAGGCGGCGCGCTTGGCGGCGAGGCTGGCGTCGAGGGTCGGCAGGCCGGCCACGCCGGCGCCAACGGCCATCGAGCGGGCCTGCACGATGCGGGCGCGGGCCTGGGCGAGGCTGGCGCTTTCACGCTGGGCGGCATCGATGAGGGTGCTGAGCAGCGGGTCGTCGAGCTGGCGCCACCAGTCGGTCAACGCGGCCAGATTGCCGCCGTGGGGCATCGGGGTTTGCCAGGCAGCGGGCGCCTTGACGATCGGCGCCTGGTAGTCGGGGCCGACCCGGGGCAACAAGGAGCAGGCGGGCAGGAGGATCAGCAGGGTCAGGGCAGGCAGGTTGCGTTTCATGACGGGCTTACCGTGGGTCGACGACGGCGCCGGCGGCTTTCGGCATCGATCATGCCTTCTGCGTAGGTGGCGAGGCGCTCGGCCAGGATGTCGATGGATTCGGGGGTGGCGACGAGTTCCGGTGAGACCTGGACCACCAGATCCTGGGTCACGAAGAAGTGAAAGGCCAGACCGAGGATGCCGTGCGCCAGGCGACGGGCGTCCGGGTCGGTGGCCGGCACCCCGAGGCCATAGGCCATAAGGTCGGCCAGGGCCACATACAGGGCGCTGATCTCTTCATCCACGGCCCGTTCAAGCACGCCGGTGGGCTCGGCGAGCTCGCGGAAATGCAGACGCATGATCAGGCGGATTTGCTCGCCCTGCTTGAGGGGCTGCAGGAATTTGCGGAAGAACCCGGCCAAAGCTTCGTCGGCAGACAACCCGCGCGCCATGAAGTCCGGCAGGCAACTGCGGGCCGTGACGACCTCGGGTATGGCAGAAGCATCGCAAAAGGATTCGCTGAAAACGGCCCGGTAGAGGCCGGGCTTGTCCCCGAAATAGTAGGTGATGGCCCCCAGATTGACGCCGGCGGTGTCGGCAATCATGCGGGTGGAAGTCTTCTGGTAGCCCTTTTCAGCGAACAGATGGAGGGCCGTGTAGAGGAGCCGCTGGCGGGCCTGGGCACCGTCGGAGCGAACTGGAATGTGGGGAAGGGGAACGTTCATGGAAAAGGCCTGCAGGCGGGGATGGAGATAATTCAGTCAATCGACTTATTTAGTTTAGTCGATTGACTGAATTGGGTCAAGACCAGGCTTCGGGCGGCCTGGCGTCAGCCCTCCCCGGGTGGTCTGGCCGGGGCGGCATGCCATTGGCTTTTCGGCACAAGTGCCGGGGAGTCCGGGTTGTCGATAAAGTGCGGCGACATAATCTGCACGCCGTGCTCGTTGAAGGTGTCGAGAATGTTCTGGTGAAGCCGGGACAGGATGTGCGGCATGCGCTCCGGCGTCTCGACCACGCACATGAGTTCGTAGCGGATGTAGAAATCCTCCAGCGCGGTTTGCAGCACGAAGGCGGGCGGCTGATCGACGATGCCCGGCGTGCGGGCAGCGGCGCCAAGCAGCATGGCGTGCACCTGGCGCCACGGCGTGTCGTAGCCGATGGTCAGCTGGGTGGACACCGTGGGCTTGCCGGTGACGCTGAAGTTGGTGACCTGCCCGTTGAGGATCTGGGCATTGGGTACGGTGATTTCGATGTTGCGGATGGTGCGCAGGCGAGTGACGAGCAGCGAGCTTTCGACCACCACACCGGTGGTCTCGCCGATCTTGACCACGTCGCCAACCTTGAAGGCACGCATGTAAGTGATCATGAAACCGGTGACAACGTTGGAAATCACGCCGCTGGAACCCAGCGAGAAGAGCACGCCAAGGAAGATCGACACGCCCTTGAAGGCGGCCGAATCGGAACCCGGGATGTAGGGGTAGGCGATCATCACTGCACCGACGACAAGTAGCAGGTTGATGATGCGGCGGGTGGGAATCGCCCATTCGGGGTAGAAGCCTTCGAAGTGGATGCGCCCGTCGGCAACCCGGTCGAAAATGAAGGCACTGCTGCGGGTCAGCCAGCGGGTGATGAGTACGATGATGGCAATCACCAGCAAGCCGGGAATGGCGGTCAGCACGCTGCTGCCCAAGTTGCCGAGGGGGCCGAGGACCAGATCCGAGAGCTGGGCGGCAAAGCGCCGCGTTTGCGGAAAATAGGACAGGGACAGGTCGATGGCGGCGTAGATCAGCAGCGCCAGCACCGTGACCCGGATGCCGTGGAGCAGAGCCAGTAGCGGTACGCGGATGTGATTGGCACGGACGAGGCTGAAGGTCTTGCGCTCCATGTCGGCGATGGTGGTGTCGGCGCGCTTCAAAATCGCCTCCCGCAGGCGGCGGTTGCCCCGCTCGAAGAGGATCAACAGGGCCAGCAGGGCGAGGAGGGTGCCGGCGGTTTTGGCAGCGCCAGTGAGAAGGGCTTCGTGGCTGTGAGTGGACTGGTAACGGGCGAGCGCTTCAAAGAAGGCTCTGGCGTGATCGGCCGCCAGCGCGGCACGAGGTTTGCCGGCGGCCTCGGCGTCGGCATCAAAGACCGACATCAGCACCTGCTCGCCGGCCATGATGTCGCTGGAGATATCGCTTTCCTCCACGCTGAGTGCGGGCAGGGGCATTTCAGCGGCGATTTCGGCGATTCGACGAGAAATGGTGCGGGCCCGGGCTTCGGCGGAGAACGCCTTGAAACCCTTGCTGATCTCGACGACTTCCTGATCGCCGAGCTGCACCACATGACGGGAGGGAGGCAGGGCGGTTTCGACTGCCTTCAGAGCCGGTTCAGCGCCACTGGCGACACCGGTGAAAAGTACAAAACCGAGGAAAAACGACAGGACGACTTGGGCCATGGACATTCCTTGGATGGGGGCTGCACCAAGAAATATACCGTAGCCGATGACATAATCGGCCTGTCCATGAACAGACAAAAAACACAGCAAAAAATGTCTGTGTACTGATTTTTTATGACTGTTTGCGGAGTGGAATTTTCAGTCTCGGGGATGGATCAGAGCTGAGCCGGGAGTTGCGGTGTCAGCGCCTGCTTGCGGGCCGTGGCGCTGCCGAGCAGGGCGAAACCCTTGAGGCTGGCATCGGTGGCCTTGAAGAGGGCTTCGAGGCCGTCTTCTGTCGTTTCGATCGTCCATTCGCCGGCCTGACCAGGCGCTGGCGGAGCGACTACCGTCGGGATCGCCGGCGTCTTCACCAGCACCGGCATGGGCGGGTAGCTCACGTCGGTGGGCGTGCCGCCGAGGGTTTTGGCGAGGGCCCGCACCTGCTGCATGATCGGCATGACGAAGGGCAGGCTGAGGCCTTCCACTTCGGCACAGTCGCCTACCGCAAAAATGTGCGGATCGCTGCTGGCGAGCTGACGATTGACCACCACGCCCCGATTCACCGCCAGCCCGGCAGACGCCGCGAGGCTGGTGCGGGCACGCAGGCCGACGGCCGACAGGACCAGATCGGTGTCAAGCAGGCTGCCGTCGTTGAGTTCAAGGCGGTAGCCGCTTGCGCCTTTATTCACCGTGCTGGCCGCAACGCCCAGGCGGAAAGTCGCCCCGGCGGCTTCCAGACGGGCACGGAAAAAGGCACCGGCCGCTTCCGGCAGCAGGCGCCCGAGGGGCCACGGGGCCGGGTCGAGCACCGTCGGGGCAATGCCGCGAGCGAGCAGGTCGTTGGCGAATTCGCAGCCGATCAGGCCGGCGCCGAGGATGGCGATGTGTTTGACGCCCTCAAGCCGGGCGCTGAAGCGGGCGAAGTCGTCCAGATCGTTCACCGACAGCACGTCGGCGGCAGCGTCGCCGGTGAGCGGCAAGCGGATCGGATCGGCGCCAAGAGCCAGCACGAGGTCACGATAGTCGAGGCTTTCGCCTCCATCCAGCGTCACCCGGCGGGCCGCCGGGTCGATGGCCTGCACCTGCCGGTGGGCCAGGATGCGGGCGTCCAGCTCTTCGGCCATTTTCTCGGCTGATTTCATCACCAGCGACTGGGCCGTCTTGCCGCCGGCCAGGGCGTTGGAGAGCATCGGTTTGGCGTAGAAGGGCGCCGCATCGCGGCTGACCAGCACGATGGGCGTGGTCTTGTCGAGCTTGCGGATCTCGCGGGCCAGGTTGTAGCCCGCGAGGCCGGTACCGAGGATGAGGATGGGGGCGGTCATGGAAGGCTCAGATCTCAATCATTTCGAAGTCGGACTTGGCCACGCCGCAGTCCGGGCAGGCCCAGTCTTCGGGGATGTCGGCCCAGCGGGTGCCGGGGGCGATGCCTTCGGCGGGAAGGCCGGCGGTTTCGTCGTAGATGAAGCCACATACGATGCACTGAAAGCTTTTCATGATGTTTTCCTTTATCCGGTTTGCTTGGCGGGTGAGTTCGTTCAGACGCTGATCTTGTCGAGGGCGGCCTGGTAGTGGGCGGCATGGCGCTCTTCGACCTTGGCAAGGGCAGCGAACCGCTTGGCGGCCTTTTCGAGCACGGCCTTGAACTGTTCGGCGTGTTCCTTCGATTCGGCGATCTGCTCGTCGATTTCCTTTACCGCAGCGTCATGACCCTCGGCGACCGCGGCGTGGCGGAAGGACGGATACATCTCGGTGTACTCGTGGGTTTCGCCTTCGATGGCGAACTGAAGGGCGCGGGCCGGGCTCATCCTGGCCTTCGGGTAGAGCAAGTCGAGGTGGCCGAAGGCGTGCATGACCTCCTGGTCGGCGGTCGCATCGAAGGCCTGGGCGGTTTCTTCGTCGCCCATCTCGCGGCAGATTTTGGCGAAATAGCGGTACTTGATGTGGGCCATCGATTCGCCGGCGAAGGCGGATTCGAGGTTCTGGATGGTGGCCGAGGCGGGATCGTGGAAGGGGTTTGCCATGATGTTTCTCCTTGAATGTGTGCAGTCGGATTCGATGGAGTTCATCGTACGGCCTGGATGATGATGTGTGAAATTGATTGATTAAAACAATATGATTGTCAAATACTATGATGAACCGACGACCTGTGAAGGCAGGTCGTCGGTCAGGTTTCAGTCGATAAAGGGCAGGTCGTAGTCGACGGTCAGCGGCGAGTGGTCACTGAAGCGCTCGTCCTTGTAGACAGCGGCGCGCAGGCTGCGGGCGGCGAGTTCCGGGGTGGCGAGCTGGTAGTCGAGACGCCAGCCGACATTCTTGGCCCAAGCCTGGCCGCGGTTGGACCACCAGGTGTAGCAGGCCTCGGTGGCCTCGGGATGGAGCCGGCGGTAGGCGTCCACCCAGCCCTGTTCGTCGAACAGGCGGGTCAGCCAGACGCGCTCCTCGGGCAGGAAGCCGGAGTTCTTCTGGTTGGACTTCCAGTTTTTCAGGTCGATTTCCTTGTGGGCGATGTTCCAGTCGCCGCACACCACCACATCCCGACCGCTGGCCCGCAGCGCGGCCATGCGCGGCAGGAAGAGTTCCATGAAGCGGAACTTGGCGGCCTGCCGCTCCTCTGAGCTGGAGCCTGACGGAAGGTACAGGGATATGACTGATAAATTTCCGAAGTCAGCCTGCAGATAACGCCCCTCAAGATCGAACTCTTCGTTGCCGATACCTTCGATAATGCGGTCCGGGCTTTTTCTGGCGTATATGCCCACTCCGCTGTAGCCTTTTTTGGCCGCGCAGTGAAAATAGCCCCTGAACTCGCCTGGATTGCGCATTTCCGGCGTCAGGTCCGGGATCTGGGCTTTCAGTTCCTGCAGACAAACGACATCGGCATTCTGCTTGTTGAGCCAGGAGAGGAAACCTTTCACGCTTGCGGAGCGGATGCCGTTGAGATTGGCGGTAACGACGCGTAACATTTTGTTTAATATGGATCGATTCTGTTGGGAGTACCGTGGATTTTAGCCGTGATTTCATCGCCCTTTCCTGCGATAAGGGCGTACTGAGGTTTGGAGAGTTCGTCACCAAGGCGGGCCGTCTCTCTCCCTATTTTTTCAACGCGGGCCTCTTCAACGATGGCGCGTCCTTCGGCACGCTGTGCGACTTTTATGCGCGCACGCTGCTTGCTGCCGATCTGCCCTGCGACATGCTCTTCGGCCCGGCCTACAAAGGCATTCCCCTCGTGGCTGGCACGTCCATGCGGCTGGCCGAACGGGGGCATAACCTGCCTTTCTGTTTCAACCGCAAGGAAGCCAAGGACCACGGCGAAGGCGGCACCCTGGTTGGCGCACCACTGGCCGGCCGGGTGGCGATTCTCGACGACGTGATCTCCGCCGGCACCTCGGTGCGCGAATCCGTCGAGATCATTCGGGCCCACGGCGCCACGCCGTCGGTGGTGGTGATCGCCCTCGACCGCATGGAACGCGGCACCGGCAGCCTGTCGGCGGTACAAGAGGTACGTGACACCTACGGGATTCCCGTGCTGGCCGTCGCCACCCTGAAGGATCTGATCGGCTACCTGGCCGACAGTCCGGCGCTACAGGCCAATCTGGATGCGGTTGAACGTTACCGCGAAGCCTACGGCGTCACGGGAATTGCCTGAAGCCATGCAACGCCTGGTTCTGTTCTGTGCGCTGTGGGCGGCTTTTCCGGTGGGGGCTCAGACGTCCTCGCGGGGGAGTGTCTTCTGCTGCGTGGATAACGGGCACCAGGTGTGTGGCGATGTACTGCCGCCCCAGTGTTTCGGCAAAAGCTATCGGGAAATGAGCCCCCAGGGTACGGTCCGCCGAGTAGTGGAAGCCCCGCCGACACCGGAACAACTGGCCCGGCGGGAAGCCGAGGAGCGTGCCCGCCGCGCCGAACTGACCCGCCAGCGGGCAGAAATGCGGCGCAACCAGTCGCTGCTGGAAACCTACTCCAGCGTGGCCGACATCGACGCCCGTCGCGATCGGGCCATCGAAGGCGTGGAGCTTGAACTCAAACAGGCCGAGGCCCGTCATGAGCAGCTCATGAAAAGGCGTGAGGCGCTCAATCGGGAGATCGAGTTCTACCAAAAGCGGGCCATGCCGACGACCCTCGCCGCCGCCGTGCGGGATATGGACAGCGAACTGTCGGCCCAGACTTCGGTCATCGAAGCCAAACGGCGCGACATCGAATCCATTCGCACCCGCTACGAGCAGGACCGCAGCCGTTACATCACCCTCACCGAATCCCGACCGCCGGGCTACGTCGCACCGCGCTGAGTTTGCCTGCCGCCTGCCGGGCCTCCCCTGGCACTTTTGTGTCCCCCACCCAAATACCGTTCTGTCCGAGAAAGAATCGTGCGCGGGCACCGCAATGCTCTCGCCATTTATTCAGCGACAATGAGGCTTTGAGGCTGGAAGGCCTTCCGGCATCTACTCATGGACATCTCCCGCCGGTGCCTGATGAGCCTGTCGGGCTTGCAGAATGAGTTTCTGACATTTGCATCATCCCAAATGGCTGTGGAATGAAAACAAGGGTGTCAGGCAGCACTCCCGGCCACTCGGGAGGCGACAGGGTTTGTGGTGACCGATTTGCTGCGTGATAAACTTTGCTGCATACAACGAGTCCGGATGTCGGTATTGAATAATTGGCAGCCAAGGCGTATTCAGTAGATCTCTTAATCAAGACCGGTCCGGCAGACTTTTCCATCATGCTTCGATACAAGATCGTTCCCGTCACCCCCTTTGAACAGAATTGCTCCGTGCTGTGGTGCGATGTGACCCGCAAGGCGGCTGTCGTCGACCCCGGCGGTGATGTGGACCGCATTGTCGCGGCAGTCCAGGAACTGGGCCTGACGGTGGAGAAAATCCTCCTCACCCACGGCCATATCGATCATGCCGGTGGCACTGCCGAGCTGGCCCGTCGGCTGACCATCCCGATCGAAGGGCCTGAGCACGAAGACAGCTTCTGGATCAATGCCCTGCCTGAGCAGAGCAAGATGTTCGGTTTTCCGCAGGTCGAGGCATTTACGCCCGATCGCTGGCTGCTCGATGGCGATACGGTCAGCGTGGGCAACGAAGCGCTCGATGTCATTCATTGCCCCGGGCATACGCCGGGACATGTCGTTTTTTTCAGCGCCGCGGCCCGGCTGGCAGCGGTGGGAGATGTTCTTTTCGCCGGTTCCATCGGACGCACCGATTTTCCGCGTGGCAACCATGCCGCGCTGATTAATTCGATTCGTCACAAGCTGTGGCCATTGGGCAATGATGTCGTTTTCATTCCCGGCCACGGACCGATGTCGAATTTTGGCGAGGAACGTGACAGCAATCCTTATGTGGGTGACCATGCATAAATGCCGTCCGGTTTTATTTTCAACTGGCGGGTGTGATGCACGGTCTTGAGTTGGCGTACTTAATTTCTCGATAAAGGTGGACCAGCGTGCGATTCGCTATTCTCGAAGACGATCCGGCCCAGATGGAAGTATTGACGGGCTGGCTGAGGGAAGCCGGGCACGACGTGCATGGCTTTGGACTGGCCCGTGAGCTGATGCGGGTTGCGAGCCGCGAAAGCTTTGATTTGTTCCTGGTGGACTGGGTATTGCCGGATCTGACCGGCGAACAGGTGTTGCGCTGGCTGCGAGTTGAGCGCGGCAACGAAACGCCGGCGATTTTCATTACTTCCCGGGATGCCGAAGAAGATATTGCCAATGCATTCAGCGCCGGAGCTGACGATTACCTGATCAAACCGCCGCGCCGCATCGAGCTGCTGTCGCGTATTGAGGCCGTACTGCGCCGGGCCCAGCCGAAAAACACCAGCCAGACGCTGACGGTGGCGCCCTATCATTTCGATCTGATCAAGAAAGAGCTCAGCATCGACGGGGTGGTGGTGGAGATGACCGACAAGGAATTCGAGCTGGCCGCCTTCCTGTTCCGCAACCTGGGCCGGCTGCTGTCCCGCGGACACCTGCTGGAAGCCGTCTGGGGACGCAACCCCGATCTGGCGACGCGGACCGTGGACACCCACATCAGCCGCGTGCGCAGCAAGCTCAACCTGCGTCCGGAAAACGGTTTCCGGCTGACGCCGACCTATAACTTCGGCTATCGGCTGGAGAAGATCGACCCGTCCGAGTCGCCCGCCCTCGGCGAAGCGGCGATGTCACCCGCCTGATGCCAACGGGGTTCCCGGCAAGGGAACCCCGTTCCTTCGCGCTTACTTCTTCAGCGCGTCGCGGATTTCCCGCAGCAGCTTCACGTCTTCAGGATCGGCCGGCGGCGCTTCCGGTGCCGGTGCCGGCTCGTCACGCTTGAGCTTGTTCATGGCCTTGATGGCCACGAAAATGGCCATCGCGACGATCAGGAAATCGATGACCGAATTGACGAACATGCCGTACTTGAAGAGCGGCGCGCCAGCTTTTTCGGCTGCATCCATGGTGTCGAAAACCTTGTCGCCAAGGTTGATGTACAGATGCTTGAAATCGACACCACCGAGAAGCTTGCCGATAACCGGCATGATCATGTCCTTGACGAGAGAATCGACGATTTTCTGGAAGGCACCACCGATAATGACGCCGACGGCCAGGTCGACGACGTTGCCCTTCATCGCAAATTCCTTGAACTCCTGGATAAGGCTCATGGAGAAACTCCTGTAAAAGTGGGAAAAGATTGGGGAAGGCACAAAGAAACACGATCTTCTCGCCTCTCTGATAAACCAGGAGGAACTCCCGGCGGATCACATGTGCCCTGCAAGACGGTCCAGCGCGTTATTTAACATGCAGGCCCGCATACAAGCGCGAGTTTGCGAAGTTTTGCACCCTTCGAGAAGCCTGAAACTACTATAGTTGCCCAATTCAATCGAAAGACCTTTTCCGTGGCGTGCTCCTCCTTCCGCATCCTGAGTGTAGTCCTTGGCCTGGCGGCCTGTTCCTGCAGCATCGCCGCGGATCTGGAGGTCATTTACACAACCCGTGCCGGCGACACCCTGATCGGCCTGGAGAAACAGTTCCTCGCCAGTCCCTTCGGCTGGAAAGGCCTCCGGACCCACAACCGGATCGGCAGTCCGATGCGCATGCCGGTGGGCACCCCCTTGCGGATCCCCGAAAGCTGGCTGCGCGTCGAGCCCCGGACAGCCCGGGTAGTGGCCCTGCAGGGTGAAGTGACACTGGACGGACGCCCCCTGGTGGTCGACGCCAAAGTCCCCGCCGGCTCGGTGCTGCGCACCAGCGGGGAGGCCTTTGTGACCCTCGTCATGCCGGATGAATCCCGGCTGACCGTTCAGCCGGGCAGCGAGGCGCGTCTCGACAAGGTGCAGGGCTTCCGCGGCTTTACCGGCCAGAACACCCAGATTCACCTCGAACGGGGCCGTGTCGAGACAAGCGTGGCGGCCCAGCGCGGCCCGGCTGCGCGTTACCAGATCCGCACCCCGACGACCCTCATTGGCGTGCGGGGCACCGCATTCCGGGTCGGTTCGGATGCCGTCTCACAGGCGGCCCAGGCCGAAGTAACCGGTGGCGAGATACGCATGAGCGGCGCCAGTGGCGAAGCAACGGCCCTGCCGGCCGGCTACGGGCTGATCGCCCGGCCCGGCGAAGCCATTCCGGCCCCCCGCGTCCTGCTGCCGGCCCCGCTGATCAAGGATGTACCGACGCGCTTCGAACGGGTTGAACTGCATCTTGCCTTCCCGTCGGTGGCCAAGGCGGTGGCCTATCGGGTTCAGGTCGCCCGCGACGAACACTTCACCGATGTGCTGATGACCGGTGTTTACCCAACCGCATCGGCCCGTTTTTCAGGTCTGCCCGATGGCCGCTACTGGCTGCGCGTGCGGGGCATTGACGAGGCAGGGCTGGAAGGCTTCGATGCCAGCCATGCTTTCACGCTCAACGCCCGTCCCGAACCTCCGGTGGCGCGTGCAACCGGCAACGGCACCCTGGCCTGGAATCCGGCCGCCGAGGCCACCGCTTACCGCTTGCAAGTTGCCCACGACACGGCCTTCACGACACTGGTGGCAGAGCGCGACACCGACGCCCTCACACTCGATCCGGCCCTGCCGGCCGGCGATTACCAGTGGCGCATCGCCAGCCGCCGCGCCAATGGCGAACGCGGCCCGTGGAGCGATGCCCATGAGCTGAACATCCGCAAAATGCCGGGTGCCGCGAGCCTGACCGTCTATAACGACCGGGCACGCTTTGCCTGGCCCGGCGAACCCGGCCACATCTACGACTTCCAGCTGGCGCGGGACAAGGCCTTCACTGACCTGCTGGCCGAACAGCGCATCGGCGAACCGGCCGTCACCGTACCGCTTCCGCCAGCCGGGAGCTATTACGTTCGCGTAAGGGCAACAAATCCGGACGGCCTCGCCGGTCCCTGGTCGGGGATCCAGACGCTCCGCTCAACCTTCTTCCTGCCCGCGTGGTCCTTGTCCTCGCCCGCCGCAACGAGTCCGTGAAATCGCTTTCCGCCACCGTCCGCCGTCCCACCTTTGAATGGTTCGCGGTAACGCTCCTGTGTTCGCTGTTTTCCGTGCTGGCTGCCACGGAGGGCTGGCTGTGGCGGATAGACCAGACCATTTACGACGCCGTGCTGTCATCGTGGACCCGGCCACCGAGCGAAGACGTGGTGATCATCGCCATCGACGATGCCAGCCTGGCGAGCATCGGTCGCTGGCCCTGGTCGCGCCGGATCCACGCCGCGCTGCTCGATCGGGCCCGGGAGGTCGATGCGGCGGCGGTAGTCATAGACATCCTGCTCGATGCCCCGAGCCGGGACGATCCGGAGGCCGATGCGGCCCTGGCCCAGGCCATGCGCGCCTACGGCCGGGTCGTTCTGCCCCTGACCCAGGCCACCACCGGCTCAACCCTCACCGGCGAAGTGCTGCCACTGGAAGCCTTTACCGACGCAGCCATCGCGCTCGGCCACGGCCAGGTCGAGTTCGATCCTGACGGCATCGCGCGCAGCGTCTATCTGTGGGAAGGTTTCGGCGCGGCCCGTCACCCCCAGCTGGCCCTGGCCCTGCTCCAGAAAGTGGCGCCCGACGCGGCCCGACGCTATCCGGCCCCGCCCATCGGCGAAGGCCTGGACCACCAGCAGTGGCAGCGCGCCGACTGGCTGCGCATGCCCTTTTCCGGCCCACCGGGCACCTACACCCACTATTCCTACCGCGCCGTCCTCAACGGCGAAGTGCCGCCCGACGCCCTGCGCGGCAAGATCCTGCTGATCGGCGCGACCGCCGCCGGCATGGCCGACGCGGTGCCCACGCCCACCTCCGGACTGTCGCGACCGATGCCGGGTGTGGAGGTGCAGGCCAACGTCTTCGACGCCTTGCGCCGTGGCGTGGCGGTGATGCCGCTGTCACCATGGGTATCGGCGGCCATTGCCGCCACCCTGGTAGTCGGGCTGATGCTGTCGCTGCTGTATGCCTCGCCGCGCACCGGCCTGATGGCGTCGTTTGTGCTCGGCGGGCTGGCCTTGCTGCTGGCAGCGCTCGGGCTGCATCTGGGCGGCTGGTGGTTCGGCCCGGCCCCGGCGGTGCTCGGCTGCACACTGGCTTACCCCCTGTGGAGCTGGCGGCGTCTCGAATCCGCGCACCGCTACCTGGATGCCGAGCTGATCGCCCTCGAACGGGAAGGCACCCCCCTCGGACTGCCGGCTGACTATTCTGGTCGTTCCGCCGCCGACCCGCTGGAGCAGCGCATCCGCATCGTCCGTCAGGCAGCCCAGCACCAGCGGGATGTGCGCCGTTTCATCGCCGATACGCTGGAGCATCTCCCCATCGGGGTGGTCGTGATCGACCAGATGGACCGGGTCATCCTCCACAACGAACGCGCTCGCCACCTGCTGCGGGCCTTCCGCAGCGACTCCCTGCTGGTGGCCCTGCGCGAGCTGCCATGGCCCGGCTACCTGCCCATGCGCGACGGCTTGCCCGATCTGAGCGGTTTTTCGGGCACCCGCCAGTTCGAACTGTCACCCGACAAGAAACGCCACCTGCTGGTGTCGGTGGCCGACCTGTTCTCCGAGTCGAGCGGTCGCCCCGGACGGGTCATCGGCCTCGCCGACGTCACCGCCATGCACGAAGCCCAGCGCAGTCGCGAAGACACCATGCACTTTCTGTCCCACGATCTGCGCGCGCCACTGGCCTCCATCCTGACCCTGATCGAGGGCTACAAGGGCGATCCGGCCATGCAACTGGAACAGGTCCCGCGTATCGCCCGCTACGCCCGCTCGGCCCTCGACCTGGCCGATGGTCTGTTCCGCCTGGTACGCGCCGAGGGCTCCGACCCGAAGGACTTCGTCGAGCTGGACCTGGCCGGTCTGGTCGATTCCGCCGCCGACGAGGTGTGGCCCCAGGCCCACGCGCGCGGCATCCGCGTCGAGGTGGACACCCGCGATGCGGAGCGGGAAGAGGCCATCGTACGCGGCGATTTCTCGCTGCTGCGCCGGGCCGTGATCAACCTGCTCACCAATGCCATCAAGTACGGCGCCGCCAACAGCAGGGTGTCGGTGAGCCTGTCCGCCGAGGGCACCGACTGGGTCATCCGCGTCCGCGACCAGGGCGAGGGGATGGCCGCCGACGCACTGCCGCGGCTCTTCAAGCGCTTCAGCCGCATCGTGGAAGAAGGGCGTGACCGCCCCACCGGCGTCGGCCTCGGACTGGTCATCGTGAAAACCGTGGCGGAACGTCACGGTGGCAGCGTCACCGTGGAAAGCGAAATCGGCCAGGGCAGCATGTTCGAACTGCGCCTCCCGCTGCGCCTCCAGACGGCACCGTCGGTGGCAGTCTGAGGCGTCCGGGTTACTATCGGGGCGACGGGACTGTGGGCTATCCGGACATGCGTTTCAAATACCTGAAGTATCTCGCCTTCGTACTGGGCGGCCTGAGCACGGTGATCGCCACCGGGGCCCTGTATCTCTACGCAACCTTCGACGGCGCCCGGCTGGCCGCCGAGCTGACCCATTTCGCCAAGCAGCGCTACCAGCGCGTGCTGAAATTCGACGGCCCGCTGGAACTCTCCATGTTCCCGCGCCTGGCGCTGCGCCTGCCGGCCTCGTCCCTGTCTGCAAAAAACGGCGAAGGCGAATTCATCGGCGTCGAACGGGCCACCGTCAGCGTACACCTGCTGCCGCTGCTGGCCCGCCAGGTGGTGGTGGACCAGATTGAAGTCGACGGCCTGCGCATGGCCCTGCAACGCGGCAAGGACGGCAAGGTGAGCGGCGCGGATCTGTTCGCCGGCACCGATGACAACCAGCCCATCACCCTCGACGTGACCCGTCTGGCGGTGCATCGCGGGGCACTGAGCTGGGCGGATGAACTCACCGGTCGCAAGCTGGCACTGGCCGAGCTGAACCTGAACACCGGCCAGCTGGGCCGCCAGGCCGACGGGCAGCTCGACCTAGACGCCCGCCTGACCCAGGCCGCGCCGGCCGTCGATGCGCATGTGCAGTTGCACGGCGCCTACCGCATCGACGTCGATGGCAACACCCAGCAGGCTCGGGATGTACAACTCACCGTCCAGGGCGATCTCGTCGGGC
Organism: Zoogloea oleivorans; assembly: GCF_008107625.1. Classification (GTDB taxonomy): domain Bacteria; phylum Pseudomonadota; class Gammaproteobacteria; order Burkholderiales; family Rhodocyclaceae; genus Zoogloea; species Zoogloea oleivorans. The sequence continues at coordinate 184,046 of NZ_SDKK01000009.1, read as the reverse complement.
AAAAGGGCGTGGAGCTGGAAGCCACCCTGGAAGAGCTGCAGCTCACCACCGACGCCCCACCGCGTCTTGCCGGAATCGGCATCATCGCCCGGGGCAAGGCCGACGGGGAGGCGGTGGAACTCAAGGCCACCGCACCACACCTCACCCTGTCGGCCTCGGGCCCCGAGGCCGACGCCATCGAGGCGACCCTGCGGGTGGACGGCAAGCGCCGCAATGGCGCCCTGCACACCCGCCTGGCCGGCCTGCACGGGAATGGCAGCCGGCTGGACATCGACAAGCTCACCGCCGATGTGGACTGGCGTCTGGCCAGCGGCCGCCTCACCGGCAGTCTGGTCAGCGCGGCAAGCTGGCAGGGCGGCCCCCGGCTACTCGACGCCCCGGCGCTGAGCGGCCAGTTGAACTACACGCCGTCCCGCGCCGGGGCCACACCGCTGAAGATCGCCGTGCACGCCAGCGCCCGGGCCGACCTCAACCGCAACAGCATCGCCGGCAAGCTCGATCTGCAGGGCGAGGGCAGCCATATTCAGGGCAGCTGGAGCCTGCCGCGCCTGTCGCCGCTGACGCTGGGTTTCGATGTGGATGTGGATCGTTTCAAGTTCGACGCCGACCCGGGCGATGCAACGGGTAAAAAGGGCAGCGGCGCAGCGGCCAGCCAGGTCGACTTTTCGGCCCTGCGCGGCTACGAAGTCGACGGCGTGGTCCGCATCGGCAGCCTGCAGGCCGGGGGCCTGAACCTGGAACGGGTGCGCATTCCACTCAATCTGCACGGGGGACGGCTGGTGTCCACCGCACACAGTGCCAGCCTGTACGGTGGCAGCGTGGAAGGCAGCCTCACCCTGGCGGCGGAGGGCAACAAGCTGGCCTATCGGGCTTACCTGCAAAACGCCAACGCCGCCCCCTTGCTGCGGGATGCCATCGGCAAGGCGCAGTTTGCCGGCACCGCCAATCTATTCGTCGATGTGACAAGCGCGGGTGCGACGACGACGGAACTACGGGCTGGCCTGCAGGGGCTGGCCCGCCTGCGTTTCCGGAACGGCGTGGTGCATGGCATCGACATCAGCGCGGCAATGAAGGAATGGCGCAGCCTGATTCCGGGGCGCCAGACTGCCCGGCGGCCCCATCGGGAGGCCGAAACCACTACCTTCGACGAAGTGACGGCAAGCTTTCAGATCGGCAAGGGCATCGCCCGCAACAGCGACCTGCAGGCGAAGAGCGGCGTGTTCCGCGTCACCGGAGCAGGAGACATCGACCTTGTCGAAAGCCGGATCGACTACCTCTCGCGGGTCACCCTGCTGGTGGTGCCAGTGGGGCCGGACAACGGCCTGCTGGCCAGCCTGCGGGGCATTACCGTACCGATCCGCGTCAAGGGGCCGCTGGCGGCGCCGGAATGGCATCTCGAAGCAGCGCTGCCCACGGTGAGCGGTGCGGTCAGTGCCGGGCGCGCGGTAGTGCGCAGCGTCGTCAAGACGATCCCCAAAATCATGCCCAGGCTAACGCCCAAGCCCAAGCCGGCACCGGAGGCCGTCGAGTAAGCGGCCATTCGGTCTCCCGGGCCAGGCGTGCTAGATTTCCTGCCGCAGCACCCAAACCAAAAATATTCCAGGAGACAGCATGACCCTACCCGATGCCTTCCGCGGCGCGATGCGCCTGCCGGCCATTGCCGCCCCGATGTTCCTCGTATCCGGCCCCGAACTGGTCATCGAAACCAGCAAGGCCGGCGTGGCCGGCACCTTCCCGGCCCTCAACGCACGCACCGCCGAACAGCTCGACGGCTGGCTCGGCGAAATCAGCACCGCCCTGGCCGCAGCGAAGGCCGCCGATCCTGCGGCACCGATTTCGCCCTACGGCATCAACCTGATCCTCCACGCCTCCAACCCGCGGATGGAAAGCGATCTGGCGCTGATCTGCAAGCACAAGGTGCCGTTCGTGATCACCAGCCTCGGCCATCCGGGCGAGGTGGTGAAGGCCGTGCATGCTTACGGCGGGCTGGTGTTTTCGGACGTGATCCACGCCTACCACGCGAAGAAGGCCATCGCCGCTGGCGTGGATGGCGTCATCGCCGTGGCCAGTGGTGCCGGCGGCCATGCGGGCACCCAGAGCGCTTTCAGCCTGGTGCGCGAGATTCGCGAATTCTGGGACGGCACGCTGATTCTCGGCGGCGCCATTTCCGACGGTTACGCGGTACGCGCGGCCGAAGTCCTGGGGGCCGACTTCGCCTACATGGGCACCCGTTTCATCGCCACCCACGAGTCCTATGCCAAGGAGGGCTACAAGCAGATGGTGATGGCGTCGAATGCCGGCGACGTGGTCTACACCGACGCCATTTCCGGCACCAACGCCAACTTCCTGTGGCCCAGCCTGGAAAAGCTCGGCCACCAGCGTGACGAACTGGTGCAGGGTGTTGGCAAGGGCAAACTGAAGGGCCTGGCCGACGAGGCCCGGGCCTGGCGCGACGTGTGGAGTGCCGGCCACGGCGTGGCGACCATCCACGACGCGCCGCCGGTGCGCGAACTGTGCGATCGCCTGGCCGAAGAATATCGGGCCGCCTGCGCCATCCCGCCGAGCCCGGCCATAACGGGCTGAAAATGCGCTGTCGGATGGAAGTCCGACCTACAGCAATCTCCGGGCGAACAGGAACTGGTAGCGCAGCAGGTAGACCGTGTTTGATGTCGCCTCACTGCGTTCCCGGTGCCATTCGGCGGCCAGCCGGTGTCCTCCGGCCGGCCGCCACTGGACGACGGCGCCAAGGCTCCCGAGGGCACGATCCGAGGCGGCGATGCCCGACTGGGCTGCCACCAGCCCCGCATTGGCCCCGGCAAGATCGTGGCTGACCACCGTGCGTTCCGCCCGGCCAATAACTTCCCAGCCAGGCGCAAAACGCCACCCCACATTGAGCCAGCCGCCGTTCAGCTTGCCGCTGTAATCCGGTGCGCCATTGATGCTGTCGAGGCGCCCGTCCTCCCGTTTGAACCACCATTCCGCTCCCAGCCACAGGGGGCTGCCGGCGGGCGTCCAGCGGGCCGCGAGGCTCAGAAGCCGGGCGGTGCCAAAGAAGCACACCCGGTCCGTAGTGATGCGGGTGCAGCTGGGCACGCTATGGGTATGGCCGGCGTTGCCTGTGGTGACAAGGGCCCGCCCATCCGCATTCACGTTGGCGTAACCAGCCTCCAGTTGGAGGGTGTCGTTTTTCCAGCCGCCCCGCGCGGTGAGCAGTTTGAGGCCGCCTGCATCCGCCCCCGGAAAACCCTGGTTACGCCACGCACCGACGCCGGCCGACCAGCCGGCCGGCAACTGCCAGTTCAGACTGAAGCCGTCGGCCCGCCAGGATTCATTGATGACACCACGCAGGGCCAGCGGAGCGATGCCGAAATCCCGGGCATGCATGTGAATGGGGTTGAGCAGGCCGAGGGGTAGCAACTGACGGCCGGCACGCAGGGCCAGTTGCTGGTTGTGGCCCGTTTCGGTACGGCCATCGAGCCAGGCCTCCTCGGTTTCGTTGCGTGCATCCTGGCCGCCGTGATGAGCAACTTTCAGGAAGCCCCGCAGCTGCTCGGTGAAGCGGGCGCGCAGGGCGATTTCAGCGTAGTCGAGCCCGTCACGCCGCTCGTCAGCCCGCGGGCTGCCGGCTTCGAGCACACCGGGCAGGCGGGCGACGGGGTAGCGATCGTCAGCATGCAGAGACATCAGGCCGACGCCACCCGAGACGGCCAGGCGATCTTCGTCAGGTGCACCTGCATCGTGAGCGGCGGCGTTGCCGACGAGGGCCAGCATGAGGAGGCCGGCGAGCCTATTTGAACGGATTGGCATAGCGCGGGCTGGTGAGGAGTTCTTCATCGGTGAGGGTTTCCAGGAAGGCGATGAGGTCGGCCTTGTCCTGATCGTCCAGGTGGATGCGGTCGATCCGCGGGTCCTTGAGGGGGCTGCGCTGGCCGTGCGCGGCGTAGTGGTCGAGGACTGCCGCAAGCGTGGAAATGCTGCCGTCGTGCATGTAGGGCGCGGTGACGGCCACGTTGCGCAGGCTCTGGGTGCGGAAGGCGCCCATGTCGGCGGCCTTGCCGGACAGCTCCAGGATGCCCCGGTTGGGTTCCGGGTAAGCCCCCTTGCCATCGATGTTGTAGAGGCCGTTGTTGTGGAAGGGCGTCCTGACGACGCTTGTCGTCACATCGGCGTACTGGTCGCTGAAGGTCGGCCCGCTGTGGCAGCTGGCGCACTGGGCCTGCTCCGAGAAGAACAGCGCCCGGCCGCGCGCTTCGCTCGCGGTCAGAACTGCTGTTCCGGCGAGGTACTGGTCGTAGCGGGAATTCACCGACACCACGCCCCGCTGGAAGGTGGCGATGGCCTGGATCAGGTGGGCGAAACTGATTGCCTCGGCCCCCGGGCCAAAGACCCGGGCAAAGCGGGCCCGGTAGTCGGGATCGCCCCTGAAACGCTGGAGTACGAGGTCCCGCTTGCTGTCGTCGATACCCAGCTCTACCGGGTTCTCGCCGAACATCGGGACGAGCATGTGGCGTTCGAGATCGAGGATCGAATAGTTGGCCCAGGTCAGGGTAGGGTTCCAGGCGCTGTTGGCGATGCTGGGGGCGTTGCGAGCGGTTTCTTCGCCGGTGGAGCCGGTGGATACGACCTTGCCGTCGGTGAAGGCGAGGTTCTGGAAGTGACAGGAGGCACAGGCCTGGGTGCCGTTTCCGGACAGGCGATTGTCATAGAAGAGGCGTCGGCCGAGCTGGAGCTTCGCCTCCGACATGGGATTGTCGGCCGGGATGCGGGGCGCCTTGAAATGGGCGGGCAGCTTCCAGTGCCACGAGGCCGCGGTGGGCTGGAGTTGATGCTGGGTGACGAGTCCGCCAAACACGCTGGCAAGGAGCGCGGCGCTGGCGACAAGGGGGGCGTGACGCATGGGCTGGCCTACTTGAACGGGTTGGCGAAGCGGCTGCTGGTGAGCAGGCTGTCGTCGGTGAGGGTCTTGAGGAAGGCCACCAGATCGGCTTTTTCCTGGGCGTTGAGGTCGATGCGGCTGATCAGGTCGCTCTTGTAGGGGTTGGCGCGGCCGTCGCCGGCCAGCGGTCCCGACGTGAGATTGCGCCCGCCAGCGGCATAGAAGTCGAGCACTTCTTCCAGTGTGGCAATGCTGCCGTCGTGCATGTAGGGGGCGGTGACGGCCACGTTGCGCAGGCTCTGGGCACGGAAGGTGCCCATGTCTTCCGCCTTGCCGCTGATCTCGAAAATGCCCCGGTTGAGCAGGGGAAAGGCGCCCTGGCCGTCGATGTTGTAGAGGCCGGTGTTGTGGAAGGGCGTCTCGACGATGCGCGAGCCGGCGTGCTTCAACTGGTCATTGAAGTTGAAGCTGCCGTGGCAGTGGAAGCACTCGGCCTTTTCGGTGAAGAACAGGTTGCGGCCGCGCTCTTCGGCGGCGCTGAAGGTGGTGGTGCCTTTCTGGTAGCGATCGTACTTCGCGTCGCCGGACAGCATGCCGCGCTCGAAGGTGGCGATGGCCTTGATGATGTTGCTGAAGCTCACCGGGCTGGCTTCGCCGGGGAAGGCGCGGGCGAAGCGGGCCGTGTAGTCGGCATCATCCTGGAAGCGTTGGAGTACCGTGGCCTTGTTGCTGTCGTTGATGCCCAGTTCGACCGGGTTGGTGCCGTACAGCGGGGTCTCCATCTGCTTTTCGAGGGAGGTGAGCGTGGAGTTGGCCCAGGTCAGGGTCGGGTGGTAGGCCGAATTGGCAATGGGCATCGCGCTACGCGCGGTGAGTTCGCCAGTCGAACCGGTGGACACGGCCTTGCCGTCGGTGAAGGCGAGATTCTGAAAGTGGCAGGAGGCGCAGGACTGGGTGCCGTTGCCGGACAGGCGGGTGTCGTAGAAGAGGCGCCGGCCGAGCTGGAACTTCTCTTCCGACATGGGGTTGTCGATGGGCACGGCCGGGGTGGCGAAGTTGACCGGCAGGTTCCAGGTCCAGGAGGCGTCGGTGTTGGTGGTCAGGCTGGTGTCGGTGGTGGACGTGCCGCCGCCGCCACAGCCGGCCAGCACGAGGCTGGCCAGGGTGGCGGCGGCGAACGCCCCGGGGAAGGGGCTGCGCTTCATCGTTTTGGGGCTTTCTCCGGTGGTCCTTACTTGGCCTTCACGGCAAAAAGCTTCTGGGCCGCACCGCCGTTGATCGGCAGACCGCTGGCCAGGCCGATCTGCAGGGCCTCGAAGATGCCGGCGCATTCCGGGTCGGTGGTGCCGGACATGCAGCCGGCGGCGCCGCCGCTGTCGTAGGACAGGTCGGAGTTCTTGAACAGCTCGGCCAGATCGAGAACGATCTTCTGGGTGCTGGCGTTGAACGCCGCGAAGGAGAAGTCCATCCGGTTGGGGTTGGTGCAGGCAGTCACGACACCCTTGGTGGGATCGCCCTTGCAACCGGTGGAGCCCAGGTGCACGTTCCAGGTGGTGGTGGTGCCGGTGGGGCGGGTGATCGGGGCGTCGGGCACGAACTCGATCTTGCTGAACTTGCGGCCGGACTGCCAGGACCAGGCCATCGAGGCGTTGGTCAGGAGGGGCGGCGTTGTTGCCGCGGTAGTGTCGCTGTGGTTGAGCGACACCTTGTCGGCATCAGCCGACTTGACCGGCACACCGAGGGTCAGCGCGACACCCACGTAGGTGCCGGGCGCAACCTTGCCGGCGATCGACTTGTAGGTCGTCACCGTTCCGGTGCTGGTGGGACACTTGCCGGTGGCGTCCTCGAAGTCGATGAGGGCGACGTCGCGGGACTGGTTGGCGTTGTCGTCGAGCTTAACCGGCACGGTGTTGCCCTGGGCGTCGATCAACAGCACGTTGGTGATGTAGAAGCGCAGATCCTTAACCTGACCGCTGGTGGCCTTTGTGCCAAGGCCCGTCAGCGCCACACCGCAGCTGACTGCCTGGCTGCCGGCAACCACGTCGAAGTCGATGTTGACGGTCTGGGTGGCGGCAACGGTGTTGCCTTTTTCGTAGGCAAGGATCTTCTTCAACGTGTTGGGACTGTCGGCGGCAACGACGCCGGCAGTGGAGAAGGTGGGATTGCTCGTGTCGGCGGCTGTAACCTTCTGGACGCTCAGCGCATCCTCGGCCTGGGCCAGCAGCACCTTCTGCACGGCCTTGGCATTGCTATCAGACTTGAGCGCGTCATAGCCCGCCTGCAGGGAAGCAGCGACGACCCGGGCCGCTTCGTGGGTTCGGGCATAGCGGCCGGCGGTGGTGGCATCGGTTTGCACCGCAGTGCCCTGGGCGGCCACGTAGTCGCTGAACAGGCTTACCGTGGTGTCGGTGATGGAGAGCAGCGTCTTGACCGTGCTCTCGGCCGTATCGATGCTGGCGCCGGCGACAACCTTCTGCTGGATCAGGGTAGTAAGAGGACTGACGAAGCTGCCCTTGCCAGCCGGGCTGGACAGGAAATAAGACTTGCCGACCGTGCCGGTGGGGTTGTCGCTGTCGATGGCGGTAGCCGGAACGCTGACCAGAACGGGGTACTTGGTTTCGTCGCTGGCGGTGATGCCGGTGAGGGTGTATTTGCCGCCATCAGTGGTGATGCCGGAGGGCTCGCCGCTGTCGCAAATGCTGTTGCCGTTCACATCCAGGCAGACCGTGGCCCCCTTCAGATAGCCATCGGCAACAGTGCCGGAGAGGGTGGTTTTCGGTGCTTCACTGCCACCTCCCCCTCCGCCACAGGCAGCAAGCAGGGCCGCGGCAAGACTGCCGAGGGCAAAGGTGGGGACCCTATGACGCATGACAAAATCCTCTGTTTCCGTTTGAATTGGAAACAGATTCTTGGCGCTCGCCCATGACAATGCAATGCGACACAGTGTCGCAAGATTGTTTTGGAAGGTATTTCCGGTTGTCCCTCAGGCCAGGGTGGTGCTTGTGCCGGTCATCTCGCAGCGCCGCCGCTTGGCGGCGTACATGGCCTTGTCGGCATGGGTCAGGAGGCTCGCCGGATCATCACCATTGTCGGGATAAACGGCCATGCCGATGGAGCAGCCGATGCGCACATGGCAGTGGCCAAGGTTGATGGGCAGGGCAACGGCATGGGTGATCTTGATCACGATGGCGCGCAGGGCCGGCTCGTCGCCCATGCCGTTGAGCAGCACGGCAAATTCGTCGCCGCCATAGCGGGCGACCATGTCTTCGCTGCGCAACACGCGGCGCACCCGGGCGGCGATGGCCTTGAGCACGATATCGCCGGCCTGGTGGCCGTGGGTGTCGTTGATCTGCTTGAAGTGGTCGAGGTCGATGAAGAGCAGGGCGACCCGGTCTTTCACCTCCCGGGCGCCGGACAGGGCGGCGCGCAGGTGACGCTCGAAGCGGTCGCGGTTGAGCAGGGACGTGAGGCCGTCGTGGTTGGCCCGGAATTCGTTGCGGCTGGCCCGTTCGTGGAACTCGGTGACATCCACCATGGTGCCGATAAAGCCGCTGATACGCTCGTTTTCGTCCCGCAAGGGGCCGGCTTCGACGCGCATCCACAGGTACTTGCCGTCGGGGCGGGCGTAGCGGACCTCTTCGGCAAAGCGGGTTGCCGATTCCACCGCCAGGCGCCAGCTGCTGCGCACGCGGGCCTGATCGTCGATAGGAAGCAGGTCGACCCACGGCATCCTCGCAATGCAGTCGCGAGAATGGCCGAGGATTTGCTCACAACGTTCGTTGAGGAAGGTGCAGCAAGCCTGGCTGTCAGCTTCGAAAAGCCCGGCGGGGGCCTGGCGGGCCAGCTCGCGAAAGCGCATTTCGCTGCGCTGGAGCTCGACCTGGGCACGGGACAGGCTCTGCAGGTCATTGCGCAACTGTCGCGCCTGCTGTTTGAGGAGGGCTTCACGACGCACGGTCTCGGTGACATCACGGATCTGAAGCAGACAGCAGCGTGTGCCATCGGCATCCACCGGGGTGACATCGATGGATTGCTTCATGCGCTCGTTGCGTTCGCCCCCCGGCGGAAAGAGGGGCAAGGGCATGGGATGCAGGGCATGGGAGAGACGGGCCGACCAGCCAAAATCGAGCGCTTCCCGCACCACCAGCACGACCCGCGGATCAATGTGATCGCCAAAAGCCCGGGCCAGGGTGAGGCCGCTGGCCTGGGCCGCCGTGAGCTCGGCACGCTGCTCGATCCAGCGATTCCACAGGCGAATGTTCCCGCTGCTGTCGAGCAGAATCAGGCCGATGTCGACGCTGTCGCCGAGCAGGCTGCCGCAACTCATCACAGTACCGGGCTCTCGCCGGGCTCCGGCAGATGGAACAGGCGGCTCACCTGCGCCATGAAATTCTCGATGGACGGCACATCCATGATGAACAGGACGAAGCCCGACAGGTTGTGCGCAGCCATGCTCATGCCGATGCGGGCAACCAGGATCACGTCACTGGCGTCCTTGTCGTCGAGCAGGCTTGCCACCGTGCGTGACTGGACACGGGGCAGGGAACCGGTCATTTCCGTCTTGAACAGGTTGGCCAGGCTGCTCATGCAGCTGTTGATGATGATGTTGCCGATTTCGGCGAGGGCGTCCTGTTCGAGTTCGGTAATGTGCTGGATGGGGGTGTCGTCACCGAGCATGCGGCGCACGATCTCGAGGCTGCCGTGTTCCGGGAAAAGCAGCAGGGCATCGGTCTGGAAACCGCTGGCGGCGTTGAAATGCTGATTGATGCGGCACAGGCGCTCACTGGCACCGGCTGGCTGGGAGCTTTCCAGACGCTGGGTAAGGCCGTCGCGGGAAAGGATCTCGATGGTCGGCACGGAAAGCTCGATCTCTTCCCGCACGATGGCAGAGAAGGTTGCGGCAGCTTCACCAAGGGAGAGATTGAAGGCCTCGGTGAGCGCGTCCATTTCCAGCTCGGAAAAACTGCGCATGGGCTTAGTCCAGCAGTTTCAGAATGTCGCCGATGACCGCTTCGCCGATGGGCTTGCGGAAGAAGCGGACACCCAGTCCGGCAGCGCGCTGCTGGATCGCTTCCTGCACGTTGGCGGTCAGCAGGGCGAGCTTTGTGGTGGGATGAAGGACACGGATTTTTTCAGCCAGATCCAGGCCGGACATACCGGGCATGTTCATGTCGAGGACAGCCAGGGCAGGGCAGACGTCGGTCAGCAGGGCGAGGGCGGCTTCGCCGTCGCCGGCTTCGAGCAACTGCAACTCGGGGCGCAGGCTTCGGATGACAGAGCAGCACAGCATCCGGGATGCACGACTGTCGTCGACAAGCAGGACCGTGATGGGAAGGGGCATGGCAGCGCTCCAGAGAGATACTTTGTTATTCTGCTTACGGCGGTCAATTTGCAAACTTTAGTGAATTTATGCACAAAGGATGTGTGCGATCCAGCCCTTCCGAGCCACCTCGGCGTCGTGTCTCCGAAACCCTTGCTTTTCGGCGCGCCGGGTTGAATCATTCCTTCTCGCACCACGCCAGCTGCCACGAAGCCGGCTTCAAACAAGGAGAAGACTGCATGTTCAAGGCCATACTCATCGAGAAGGACAATGCCGGCTACCGGGCCGGGCTCACCGAAATGGACGATGCCCGCCTGCCGGACGGCGACGTGACGGTACGGGTCGCCTATTCGAGCCTCAATTACAAGGATGGCCTGGCGATTACCGGCAAGGGGCCGGTGGTGCGCAGCTTCCCGATGGTGCCGGGTATCGACCTGGTGGGCACGGTCGAGGCGAGCAGTCACGCCGCTTACCAGGCCGGCGACACGGTGGTCCTCAACGGCTGGGGCGTCGGCGAAGTGCATTGGGGCGGACTGGCCCAGCGGGCACGTCTCAAGGGCGACTGGCTGGTGCCGCTACCGGCTGCCTTCACGCCGCGTCAGGCGATGGCCATCGGCACCGCTGGTTACACGGCGATGCTGTGCGTGCTGGCGCTGGAGCGTCACGGAGTAACGCCGGACAAGGGCGAAATCCTCGTCACCGGTGCCGCCGGCGGGGTGGGCAGTGTAGCGGTGGCCCTGCTCGCCAGGCTCGGCTACACGGTGGTGGCATCCACCGGTCGGGCCGCCGAGGCGGATTACCTGAAATCCCTCGGTGCCGCCGAGATCATCGACCGCAACCTGCTCTCGGTTCCCGGCAAGCCCTTGGCCCGGGAGCGCTGGGCCGGCGCGGTGGATACCGTCGGCAGCCACACCCTGGCCAATGTCTGCGCGGCAATGAAGTACCGCGGCGTGGTGGCTGCCTGCGGCCTGGCCCAGGGTGCCGACCTGCCGGCCACGGTGATGCCGTTCATCCTGCGCGGGGTGACCCTCGCCGGAGTCGACAGCGTGTATTGCCCGCGTCCAGACCGGCTGGAAGCCTGGCAGCGCCTGGCCCGCGACCTGGACCCGGCCGTGCTGGAAAGCCTCACCACCGAGATCGGCCTGGACGAAGCCGTTGCTGTCGCCACCGAACTGATGGCGGGCCAGGTGCGCGGGCGTGTCGTTGTGGACGTGAACCGCTAGGGGCAGGCTTCCGGGGCGGCGGGGCCGGGTGCGCCACCACTGGGGCTTTCCCTGATCTTCCGACACGCCGGCGCCGGGGGCCGGTAAGCTCCGGGCTCGCCCAATTGTCAGTGTCCCGGTCATGTCATCCCGTTCCGCGCCGTCTTCCATTTTTCTGCTCAGCCGTGTCTTTCTGCCCTTCGCGCTGGGCTATTACCTGTCCTACCTGCTGCGCACCGTCAATGCGGTGATATCGCCGGATCTGACCCGCGAACTGGGGCTGAGCGCAGCCGACCTCGGCCTGCTCACCAGCACCTATTTCTTCGCCTTCGGACTGGCCCAGATCCCTGTCGGGATTGCCCTCGACCGCTACGGCCCACGCCGGGTCGAGGCGGGGCTGCTGCTGATCACCGCCCTCGGCGGGGTGCTGTTTGCCACCGGTGAAAGCCTGCCGACACTGGCGGGTGCGCGCGGCCTCATAGGCCTCGGCGTGGCCGCCTGTCTGATGGCCGGGTTGAAGGGCTTTACCCAGTGGTTTCCGCGGGAAAAGATGGCCTCGATGACCGGCTACATCATGGCCAGCGGCGCCCTCGGGGCGGTGACGGCCTCGGCACCGCTGGAGGCAGCACTACCCTTCATCGGCTGGCGCGGGGCGTTCTGGATGGTCGCTGCGCTGGCTGCCGGCATCGCCGCACTGATCTTCTTCGCCATGCCGGAAAAGGACGACAGCACCCACGGTGGCGATCTGCAGCACGCCCTGCGTGGCGTGCAGGAAGTCTTGTCGGCGGGGCGTTTCTGGAGTTTTTCGGGCCAGGCGGCCTTCTTCACCGGTGGCTTCATGGCCTTGCAGGGCCTGTGGGCGGTGCCCTGGCTGATGCAGGTGAATGGCTACAACCGGGGGCTGGCTGCGGATCACCTGTTCTGGCTCAACATCGGCATGCTGGCCGGCCAGTTGTCGATTGGCGCTTGGGCAACCAAGCTGGCGACGCGGGGCATCACGCCGCTGCGCCTGATGCAGATCGGCCTGTTCCTGACCATGGTGGTGGAAGCCCTGATCATCACCGAGCTGGGCCCGACGATCCCGCTGTGGTGCGCGCTGGGTATCGTGTCGGCCACCGGTGCGCAGATGTACGGCGTGGTGGCCGGGCTGTTTCCGCTGCACCTGTCCGGACGCGTTACCACCAGCATCAACCTGATGGCTTTTATCGGCGCCTTCGTGGTCCAGTGGGGCCTCGGCGGACTGCTTGACGGACTGCGGGGCACCGGTGGCATGGGCGCCGCCGATTCCCTGCGGGTAGCCTTCCTGATCCTGCTGGCAGCGCAGCTCGCGAGTTTTGTGCCCCTCGCCCGGGCGGCACGCTTCAAGCCCCACGGCGAGTTTTGAGGCGTCAGGTTTCCGCCTGGCTGCCGGCCAGACTGTATTCACCACGACCGAGGCGGGCCACCGCCAGCGCAAAACCGGATACGCCGCCCCCCTTGTAGAACAGGCACGGCTTGCCGACCCGTTTGCAGTGGGCTTTCACATGGTAATAGGCGTTGTGGCTGATGTTGTCAGTGGGGCACAGCACCGCATCGGCGCCTCGGATCAGCTCCGGCAGGCGTGACAGGGCTTCCTCCTGGCCGCCGTCGTGGTGGATCAAGCTGATACCAAGACGTCCGGCGAGCTGGCGATACTGGGCGAGCAGAGAAGCGCGGCCCCCCACATAGAGGATGCAGCGCTCGGTAAGGGCGTGCTCGCAGCCAGCGCAGTCATCGCCACCCGGCTTGTCGCAGCCGGCCGGCTCCATGGCCCGTAGCAGTTGTTCCAGCGCATCCCTTTCGGCGAGGGCGGAGTCGCGTTCGGCGGCAATGCGGGCGGTGTCCTCGCGAAGATCCTTCAGGTTGCGCTCGACTTCCCACACGCGTCCCGAAGCGCTCACCAGGGTGTCGTGGGTGGTTTGCAGGGCCATCAAGCGCTGCCCCATCTCGACGATCACCTGGCCGGACTCGAAGCGTTGCAGGCGTTTTTGCAGCGTGGCGGTTTCGGTGCGCAGACTCTCCTGCTCGGCGAGGCCGGCTTCGGCGGCGGCCAATTGACGGCGCAAGGCGGCGAGTTCGCGCTTGAGGCCACTTTTCAGTTCGAGATTTTCCTTTTCCAGATGCATCAGGCGGCGCGCATCGGCGGCCTGACCGGCACCCACCTGATGCGACAGCATGTGGATGTCAGCATAGGCCTGCTGCTGCGTTGCGACGGAGGCGGCCCGGTGGGTGCAAAGGGCCCACAGCGGGCCGGCCACGTCGCCACGGACCATGCTGTCACGCCAGCTGTGACGCAGCTCGGCGTCGCTCTTCAGCTTGGCAAACCGGTCGAGCCAGCTTGAGTACTTGCGGTCGAGGTGGCGCTGGATGGCTTCGGAGGCCGGGTTGCGGCTGCGCGACAGGCCAACGGCCTCGACGTGCAGGGCAAACTCGTCGTTCAACGGAGCGGCGAAGTGGAAGCGCCGGGCCAAGCGCAGCAGTTCGTCCATGGAAAGGCAGGTGCCGATGATCGGGCAGTGGTGCTTGTCGTCCAGGTCCCACAGCTTGGGGCGACGCACTTGCGTCCGGGCACCGGCGCTGGCGGCAGGCATATCGATGGCGACGAGGGCGCTGGCGTACTCGCTGCGAATCAGGGACTGCAGGTCCGATTTCCCGGACTCAGGGGTGAAGCACATGGCGGCCTCCCTGGTCGTCCTGCTCCAGGCGCTGACTGGCCCGGTCGCACAGTTCGCGCAGTTCCCGATCCAGATCCGGCTTGTCGGCAAGGCGGGCAAGCAGGTCGGCAGCCCGGCGAGCAGAGTGCGGGCAGCCGGTTTCGCCATAACTCAGGACCTGGCTCAGGGCTCCAGCCCACAGGCTGGCGTCCGTGCGTGGGGAGGAGGCGGGCAGGAGCCCGGTAACGTGTGCCATGTGATCACCCAATCTGGTAGATGAGAATGAATCGCAATATAGGCTGATTACCTCGATGTGTAAACGAGAATAGTTCTCAAATAGGTAAGCAGATTTTTCCGGGCTTCAGCCGGAGCGGGTACGCACGCGGATGATGACGTCGACTTCTTCCAGCTGCAGTCCCGGCGGCAGGCTGGGCATGCCGATTACCTGCAGTTCATCGGCGGAGACGTCGGTGAGCTGCCCGTTTTCAGCGTTGTAGAGGTGGTAGTGGGGGCTGGTGTTGGAGTCATACACCAGGCGCTCCGGATCCACGATGAGCTCTCGGACCAATTTCTTCTCTCTGAACAGTTTCAGGGTGTTGTAGACGGTGGCGCGTGAGGTTTCGGGCACGCTCTGACGCACCCTGGCAAAAACCTGGTCGGCCGACAGGTGGGTTGGAAACGACAGCATTGCACGGACGATTTCGACCCGTTGTTGAGTCACCGGGATACCCGCCGTACGCAAGAGCTCGGTGGCCTGACTGATACTCATGGTTTCCATGGTCGATGCCTCCATCCGCGGAGCCGGCCGCGACGGGCGCCGGCTCCGTGCCGCGCTTATTCGAAGGGCTTCGGACGCGGGGTGGTGTTGCTCGAGGGCGGCAGTTGCGGCAGCTTGAAAGCGGGCTGGTCGCCGGTCAGGGTCTTCAGGAAGGCCACGATGCTGGCGTTTTCGTCAGCGGTGAACTGCTTGCCGAGCTGCAGGCGACCCATGGTGTCCACGGCCTGTTCAAGGGTGGCGGCTTCGCCGTCGTGGAAGTACGGATAGGTGAGTTCGACGTTGCGCAGGGTCGGCACCTTGAAGTTGAGACGGTCGGCGTCCTTGCCGGTTACCGCCGAGCGGCCTTCTGCCGGGCTGGTGGCCTTGTAGGCCTCGACAACGCCCATCTTCTGGAAGGACGTGCCGCCGAAGGCCGGGCCGTTGTGGCAGGCCACGCAGCCGCTGTTCTTGAAGAGGGCGTAACCGGCCGCTTCCCTGGCGGTGATGGCTTTCTTGTCGCCCTTCAGCCACTTGTCGAAGCGCGAGTTGGGCGTAACGAGGGTTTCCTCAAAGGCGGCAATCGCGTCGGTCACCTTGCCGATGCTCACTTCGTCGGAGCCGAATACCGTCTTGAACTCGGTCACGTACTGGGGAATGGACTTGAGTACATCCACAGCCAGTTCATGGGTGAAGGCCATTTCACCCGGGTTGGCGATCGGGCCGCCGGCCTGGGCCTTCAGGTCCTTGGCACGGCCATCCCAGAACTGGGCCAGGGCGAGACTGGAATTGAGCACGGTAGGCGCGTTGATCGGGCCCTTCTGCCAGTTGTGACCGATGGAGGTCTTGAGGTTGTCGGTGCCGCCCATCGACAGGTTGTGGCAGGAATTGCAGGAGATGAAGCCAGACTTGGACAGGCGCGGGTCGAAATAGAGCTTCTTGCCCAGCTCGACGAGCTTCGGATTGGTGACCTTGGCGGGCTGGATCGGGCTGACCGGTTCGGTGGGCTTGGCCGCCCAACCAAGGGAGCTGAGGCTGCCACAGGCGAATGCCGTGGCCAGGGCAAGGTGGGAAAGTTTCATGGGGACATCCTCCATACGTGCTGACGATAGAAATCGGGCAAGGCTTCTCTGGGGGATGACGGATGTTTTTTTAGAGTCTGTCTAAACCGCAGACGGATTGGACTCCTTCACTGAGCGCCGGATCTTGATCTGAGTCATGGATTTTGCTGGCACAGCAGCCCTGGATTCAAAATGAAACGGGGCGTATCCCGGTCTCCCGGAACACGCCCCGCTCCTGCAGAAGCTGGCGCGGCTTACTTCACGGCAGGTGCAGTTGCAGCAGCGGCCGGAGCGGCTTCGGCCTTCACGGCGTCCGCCTTGGCGGACGCCTTCACTTTCTTGGCCTTCTTCTCGACCTTGGCCGCTTCGGTCTTCATCGGCTCGGCAGCCTTGGCAGCTTCAGCCTTCGGTGCTTCGACCTTCTTTTCCACCACGGCGGCGACCGGCTTTACTGCGGGGGTGGCAGCCGGCACAGCGGCGGGGGCCTGGGCGAAGGAGGCGGAGGCGAAACCGGCGGCGATGGCGAGGGCGATGATCTTCTTCAGCATATTCGTTCTCCTGATGGACAGTTTGTTCGTTCCGGATTGGCCTGATTGCCAACCCTTGCAGCGAATAACGTGGCCCATGTCCGCGGGTTGTCAGGGGAAATGTAAGGCCATGTTCATTTGTAACCGGCGGGAAGCCATCCGGCCTTCCGGGGGCGTCACCTTGGGAGTCCCTGCTGCGTCTGCTACAAACAGTGAATGGCCCCGTCGACTGGCTGGATCGAAGCGGGAGCCATCCGCAGAGTTCGTTCCCCATACCCAAAACGAAGGAGACTCCGATGATGAATCGACAAGCAGGTTTTCCGTGGCTCTTAGCCGGCGTACTGAGCCTGTCGGCACCGCTGGCCCAGGCCGATTTACTGGTGTATTCGGCGGATCTGACGCCCGAGATCACCGGGGCTACCGGTTCCGGTACGGCCACGGTGACGATCGACACGGTGCTTCACTCAATGCTGGTGAACGTCGTCTTCAGTGGCCTTTCCGGAGTGACGACGGCGGCCCACATTCATTGCTGCACGGCAGTCCCTGGCACGGGTACGGCCGGCGTCGCGACCCAGACGCCTACTTTTTCCGGCTTTCCCGGAGGCGTCAGCGCGGGCACCTACCTCAACACGTTTGACCTGACCCTGCCGGGCAGCTGGAACACGACGTTCGTGAATAACAACGGCGGCACACCGGCGCTGGCGGAGGTGGTCTTGCTGGCCGGGCTGGAGGACGAGCGGACCTACCTGAACATCCACACGAACCTGTTTCCCGGTGGGGAGATTCGCGGCTTTCTGGTTCGCAATGTCGCCGAGCCAGGCTCGATGGCGCTTCTGGGGCTGGCGGTCAGCGGCTTGATGATCACCCGGCGGCGAGGGCTCAAACCTCTGCCGGATCCACGTCCAGGTGCCAGCGCAGCTCCCGCGGGGGCTTGAGGGCCCACAGGTGGCGACTCCATTCGGTGAGGAAAGCCTGCAGGGCCGGGCGGGCCGGGGCTTCGACAAGAAGCTGGGCGCGCTCCCGGCGCGCCAGGCGGACCATGCGCATCGGTACCGGGTCAAAAACCTGCACGCCGTAGGCCTGGGCGAGGGGCATGGCGGCGGCGCGGGCGTCCTTCAGCCAGGCGATTGAGGTGGCCACTTCGGGCGCATTGGCGCACAGCAGGGCGTTGGCAGCGTAGGGCGGAAAGCGGGCCTGCTTGCGTTCCTCCAGCTGGAGGGCGGCGTAGCGGGCGAAATCGTGCTTTTCCAGGCACTTGTAGAGGGGATGATCGGGGTACTGGGTTTGCACCATCACCTCGCCGGGCAGCTCGCCGCGCCCGGCCCGGCCACCTACCTGCATCAATTGCTGGAACAGTCGTTCCGGCGCACGGAAGTCGGCGGCAAACAGCGATGAATCGGCGTTAAGCACACCGACGAAGGTGAGCCGGGGGAAGTCGTGGCCCTTGGCCATCATCTGGGTGCCGACCAGGATGTCGGCCTCGCCCTTGCCGATCTTGTCGAGCAGGGCTTCCCACTGGCTGCGCGTCCGCGCGGCGTCCCGGTCCACGCGCAGCACGCGGGCGTCGGGGAAGCGTTCGCCGAGGGTTTCTTCGAGGCGCTGGGTGCCGCGTCCGAAGGGCTGGATGTCCTGGTCACCGCAATCGGGGCAGGCGAGGGGAATGCCAGCGTCGAAGCTGCAATGGTGGCAGCGCAGGCGTTTGTCGGCCAAGTGCAGCACCATGTTGGCGGTGCAGTGCGGGCAGCGGCTGACCCAGCCGCAGGACGGGCACGACAGCACCGGGGCATAGCCTCGCCGGTTGAGGAAGACTAGGCTCTGCTCGCCGCGCTGCAGGCGGGCCTCGATGGCCCGCAGGAGGTGCTCGGAGACGCCGTGCTGCAGTTTCTCGCGGCGCACATCCACCGGCCGCACCCTGGGCAGCGTGATGGCCACCGCCCGGTTGGCCAGCTCGACCCGGCGGTAGCGGCCGGTGTCGGCGGCGTGCCAGCTTTCGAGGGACGGGGTGGCCGAGCCGAGGACGATCGGCACGCCGCGCTGGCGGGCACGCCAGATGGCCAGATCGCGGGCGTTGTAGCGCACGCCCTCGTGCTGCTTGTAGCTGGCGTCGTGCTCTTCATCGACGACGATCAGGCCGAGACGGGGCAGCGGCGTGAATACCGACAGGCGCGTGCCAAGAACAATCTCGGCGCGGCCTTCCATGGCCTGCACAAAGCCCTGCGAGCGGGCCGCCTCGCCGAGTGCCGAATGCAGGCTGACCACCCGGGCGGCCGGGAAGCGGTTGGCTACCCGGGTTTCGAGTTGGGGCGTGAGGGCGATTTCGGGGACCAGCATCAGGGCCTGCTCACCGCGGGCGATGGCCTGGGCGACGAGGCGCAGGTAGACCTCGGTCTTGCCACTGCCGGTGACGCCAGCCAGCAGGAAGGGCTGGAACTTGCCGGCCTCGGCACCGATGATTTCGACGGCGGCCTGCTGCTCGTCGGTGAGCGTGGGGGCGCCGGCCATGGCGGCCGGTTCGGCAGCCATGCAGGGGGCGATCCAGCCACGTTTGAGCGCATCGGCGACGGCGGGGTTGGCGCCGTCCTCATTGCGCAACAGGGAGCGCCGGCACGGCCCACCTTCGGCGAGGCGACGCAGCAGGGCCAGCGCGCGGCTTTCGCGTTTGCTGGCGGCGAGGGCGTCGCGGCCAGCATCGGTCAGGTCGAGCAGCGGGTCGGCTTCGGCGCCGGCTACGGCATCGGCCTTGCGCAGGCGCGGCGGCAGCGCCATGGCGACGACTTCGCCCAGCGGGTGCTGGTAGTAGCGGGCAGTGAATTCGACCATGGCCAGCCAGTCGGCGGGCAGCGCCGGTGCTTCGCGCTGGATGGCGATGACCGGCTTGAGTCTGTCCACAGGCAGATCGGCACAATCGGGCAGGGCGACGATCAGGCCGGTTTTCTCGCCACGCCCGAAAGGCACCCGCACGCACCGGCCGAGATCCCCGGCGGAAACGTTTTCTGCCGTGTAATCAAAGGATTGCGGCAGCGGTATGGGAAGCGCGACGCGGACAATGGCAGTGCTCATGGCCTCAGTTTTTGGGGATCTTGGAAAAGGGTTGTGAAATCAGTGGCTTGCCGAGTCTTTATGAGGCGATGGCTGGGAAACAATGCTGAAATCCTTGGCTGGGCGAGGGTATTTTTCCTTGTCCACAAAGCCTGTGGATAACTTTGTGGGAAAACTGGGTAAAGTCTCCCTAAGCGCCCCTTTTGTAAGCCTTTTTCCTATCTTGCCAAAATCCCGATTAAATAATATTTCGTTTAAAAACAGCAGCTTGGAGGAATGCAAAATTCTGCCCCGGATTTTGGTAACAAAACTGACAAAATCCGTGGCGCTGTGCACAAGTCAAGCCCTTTAAAGAAAATTTAGTGCTTGACGGGGCCGTTTTTGCGAGGAGGTTCAGCAGGCTCCAGAAAACAAAAAGGCCGGCACGCGCCGGCCTTTCCGGTATTACCGCAAAACCGGCTCAGACCGACTGCGTCTTCAGCTCGCAGCTGTATTCGTGGACAGTATTGACCAGCACTGTGACGTTTTCCGGCGGCGAGAACTGGGAAATGCCGTGCCCGAGGTTGAAAACATGGCCGGCGTGGGGGCCGTAGGAGTCCAGCACCTTCTTCGCTTTGGCTGCAACGGCTTCCGGGCTGCCAAACAGCACCGACGGATCCAGGTTGCCCTGCAGGGCAACGCGGTCGCCCACCAGACGACGGGCGGCACCGATATCCACGGTCCAGTCGAGGCCGACGGCATCGGCACCGCAGTCGGCAATATCGGCCAGCCACAGGCCGCCACCCTTGGTAAACACGATGGCAGGGATCTTCTCGCCGTCCTTCTCGCGGGTCAGGCCGGCTACTACCTTGCGGATGTAGGCCAGCGAGAACTCGTGGTAAGCATCATGGGCCAGCACACCGCCCCAGGAGTCGAAGATCATGACAGCCTGGGCACCGGCTTCGATCTGCGCGTTGAGGTAGGCGATGACGGACTGGGCGGTTACGTCGAGGATGTGATGCATCAGGTCCGGGCGACTGTAGAGCAGACCCTTGACCTTGCGGTAGTCGTCCGAGCCGCCGCCTTCGACCATGTAGCAGGCGAGGGTCCACGGGCTGCCGGAGAAGCCGATCAGCGGCACGGAATTGTCGAGCGCACGACGGATCTCGGCGACGGCGTCCATCACGTAGCCCAGTTCGAGGTGGGGATCGGGCACGGCCAGATTGCGAATTTCCCACTCTTCCTTCAGCGGGCGTTCGAACTTCGGGCCTTCACCTTCGGCGAAGTACAGGCCAAGGCCCATGGCGTCCGGCACGGTAAGGATGTCGGAGAACAGGATGGCGGCGTCGAGGTTGTAGCGGGCCAGGGGCTGCAGAGTGACCTCGCAGGCCAGGCCGGGGTTCTTGCACAGGTCGAGGAAGCTGCCGGCGCGTTTGCGCGTCTCGCGGTATTCGGGCAGGTAGCGGCCGGCCTGGCGCATCAGCCAGATCGGGGTGTAGTCGGTGGGCTGGCGCAGCAACGCGCGCAGGAAGGTGTCGTTCTTCGGACGGCTCACTTGGAATCCTCGGCAGCAGAACCGCTCAGGGCGGCAAAGGCGGGATTATCCGCCATTTGCCGCCCTGACGGCGACGACGCAGATCAAGGGGCAACTACTTGCGCCAGAACTGGGGGGTGAACACGACGACGAGCGAGAGGACTTCGAGTCGCCCGAGAAGCATGGTGAAGCTGCACACCCAGGTCTGGAAGTCAGTGAGAACGGAGTAGTTGGAGGACGGACCGACGACACCAAGGCCCGGTCCTGCATTGGTGATGCTGCCCACCACGGCCCCCAGGGCGCTGATGAAGTCGAGGCCGCTGAGGATCAGCAGGAAGGTGAGCATCACCACGCTCATGAAGTACAGGAAGATGAAACCAAGGACGGCGATCACCACGTTGTTGGGAATGGCGTTGCCGCCCATCTTGACCGGATTGACCACTGCCGGATGCACGAGCCGGGTGAGCTCCCGGTTGGCCTGCTTGGCCAGGATCAGGGTACGGATCATCTTGATGCCACCACCGGTCGAACCCGAGCTGCAGGTGATGTTGGCCAGGAACATCATCCACAAGGGGGCAAAGACTGGCCACTTCTCGTAGTCCTGGCTGACGAAACCGGAGCTGAGGCCGATGGAGACGAGGTTGAAGCTGACGTGACGCAGGGCCGTAGGATAGTCCTCGAACGTCCCCTCCATCCACACATAGAGCGCCACGCCGAAGCAGGAGACGGTCACCAGCCCGATCACCCCGCGCACCTCCAGGTCACGCCAGTAGATGCGCAGGTCACGGCTGCGCACCGCGACGAAATGGGTGGCGAAATTCATCGCCGCAATCACCATGAAGACAATCAGGATGAACTCGACCATCGGATCATCAAACGCACCGACACTGGCATCCCGCGTTGAGAACCCCCCGAGGGACATCGCGGCAAAGGCGTGGCACACAGAATCGAGCCACGACAAGCCCGCCTGTTTGAGGAGTACGGTGCACCCGATGGTCATGCCCACGTAAACCAGCCACAGGGCCTTGGCGGTGTCGGCAATGCGCGCGGTGAGCTTGGCATCCTTCATCGGGCCGGGGGTTTCGGCCTTGTAGAGCTGCATGCCACCCACCCCGAGCATGGGCAGCACTGCAACTGCCAGCACGATGATGCCCATCCCGCCCAGCCAGTTGAGCTCGTGGCGCCACAGGTTGATGGCCGGCGGCGCATCGTCCAGCTTGGTCATCACGGTGGCACCGGTAGTGGTGAGGCCCGACATGGTCTCGAAGAAGGCGTCGGTGAAGCTCATGCTGTCGTAGACGAGCAGCAACGGGATGGTGGCGATGGCCGCCATCAGGGCCCACACCGTGGACACCAGCAGAAAGCCGTCGCGGGGCTTGAGCTCCCGGTAGCTGGAGCGGGTGACTGCGAACAGGGTCAGACCCGTGCCGAGGGAAATGGCCATCGCCGCAACGAAGTCGGCGGTAGTGCCGTCGTTGTAGATGACCGCTGCGGCGATGGGCATCAGGTAGGCGAAGCTGAAGATCGACAGCAGTCGCCCGAGGACGTTGGCGACCGGCAGGAGCGCGTCCATCAGAAGAACCCCCAACCGACCTGGAACAGCTTCTCGACCTTGGGCACCAGTTTCTTGCTGGTACAGAAGACGATCACGTGGTCTTCGGCACGGATCACCGTGTCGTGGTGGGCAATGATGACTTCGAAAATGGGCACCTCGTAGGCGACCAGTTCATTGTATTCAGTACGGCTCTGGCCCGTGTTGCGGACGATGGCGGCGATGCTGGCACCGTCGGGCAAGTCGAGCTCCTCGATTCGGCGCCCGATGACTTTGCAATGCTTGGCGTCGCCGTGGGCGATGACTTCGAGGGCTTCGGCGGCACCCCGGCGCAGGCTGTGCACGGCGGCCACGTCGCCGCGCCGGACGCGGGCGAGGAGCTGGCCAATGGAAGTCTGGGCCGGCGAGATGGCGATGTCGATGCGCCCGCCCTGCACCAGGTCCACGTAAGACTTGCGGTTGATCAGGGCGAGGGCCCGGCGGGCGCCCATCTGCTTGGCCAGCGAAGCCGACATGATGTTGTCTTCCTCATCGTTGGTGAGGGCCAGGAACATGTCGGTCTCCTCGATGCTTTCGGCGTCGAGGAGGGCTTCGTCGGTGGCGTCGCCACGCAGCACCAGGGCTTTGCCGAGCTGGCTGGCGAGGTGTTCGGCGCGGCGTCGATCGTGCTCGATGAGCTTCACATTCACACTGCCCTCGACGGCCTTGGCGAGGCGGAAACCGATGTTGCCGCCACCGGCGATGATGATCCGGCGGATCGGCTTGTCCATGCGGCGCAGCTCGGTCATCACCTTGCGGATATGCGAGGTGGCGGCAAGGATGAAGACTTCGTCACCACGCTCGATAATGGTGTCGCCGGTAGGGGCGACAGGCTGGTCACGACGGAAGATGGCGACGACCCGGGCATCGACATTGGGCAGACGCTGGGGGATGGTTTTGAGGGGCTTGCCGACCAGCAGGCCGCCTTCAAAGGCCTTCACGGCAATCAGGGTCACCATGCCGTCGGCGAACTCGAGAACCTGCAGGGCTTCGGGAAATTCGATGAGCTTGCGGATGTAGTCGGTGACGATCTGCTCGGGGCAGATGGAATGGTCCACCGCGAAGTTGCTGTCGTTGAGCAGTTCCGGGTAATCGACGTAATCGGCGGCACGCAGGCGGGCGATGCGGGTCGGCACGTTGAACAGGGTCTTGGCGACCCGGCAGGCGCACAGGTTGGTCTGGTCCGACTGGGTAACGGCAATGAGCAGGTCGGCGTCCTGCGCCCCGGCGGCATCGAGGATCGACGGGGAGGCCGCATTGCCGGTGACGACCCGCAAATCGAGGCGTTCCTGCAGGGCGTTGAGACGCTCCACATCGTTGTCCACGATGGTGATGTCGTTGGCCTCGGAAACGAGGCTCTCGGCGACCGAAGTCCCGACCTGTCCTGCGCCCAGAATGATGATTTTCACGGTGTCGTCCAGCCCGGGCGAGGCACCGCGAGCCGCCTTGTGTTGGGTTTGTGGAACTGCCGCGAAGGCGGTCAGGAGTTCGTTTCTTCGTGGCGCCGGCCGACGCTGATGCCGAGTTGCTTGAGCTTGCGGTAGAGGTGGGTACGTTCGAGACCGGTCTTCTCGGCGAGGCGGGTCATGTTGCCGCCGTCGATTTGCAGATGGTGTTCGAAGTACAGGCGCTCGAAGATTTCCCGTGCTTCGCGCAGGGGCAGATCGAGAGGCAGACCAAGGGCCACCGAGGGACTCTTGACCAGCAGGTGGGCCACGTCGTCCATCCCGATCTCTTCTTCAAGCGTGCCGAGGGACAGGGACTTGATGGCCGCCTTCAGCTCGGCATAGCCGCCGGGCCAGGCCTGGTTGCGCAGGGCATTGAGGGCGGCGGAGGACAGGCGGTGGGGCGGCACCTCGCCAGCCTCCACGTAGTGCAGCAGGATCTGGCTGGCAATCTCGGGGATCTCGTCACGGATTTCACCCAGAGCCGGCGGGGCCAGCGAAACCTCGAACAGGCGGGCCAGCGCGCGCTCGTCCCAGCCGTGCTCGACGAGTTCTTCCGGGCGATGCTCGGTGGCCACCACCAGGGTCTGGGCGTGGCGCTCCAGGCGGTCCATGGCGAAGACCAGATTCTTCTGCTGGGGGCGCGACAGGTAAATCAGCTCCGGCACGTAGAGCAGGCCGTTGCGGGCAGTTTCGAGGATGTTGAGCTCCAGCGGCATCGACGACACCGACAGGTCCAGCCACGGGGTGCCGACCCGCTGAAGCGTCCGGGCGCACAGCTCGGCGAGGCTGCCGGGACCCACCCGCAGCAGGATGATGCGCGACTTCTCGGCCATCTGTTCGAGGCGCTTGCGCAGATCGCGCAGTGGCGCCGAACGCGCAAAGGCGCCGAGGCCGAGGGGGCTCGGCGCGTGGGCCGGCTTGATGCGGGACAGTCCGCGCTTGACGGCGGCGAGGAGCTTTTGCAGGGCAATCGGCTTTTCGAGGAATTCCATCGCGCCGATGCGGGTCGCTTCGACGGCGGTGTCGATGGTGCCGTGGCCGGACATCATCACCACCGGCATGCTCAGCTGACCATTGGCGGACCATTCCTTGAGCAGGCTGACGCCGTCGGTATCGGGCATCCAGATGTCGAGGAGGACGAGGTCGGGCCGCGCGGCATTACGGGCAGCCCGGGCGGCGGCGGCATTCTCGGCGAGGAGGATGTCGTGCCCCTCGTCGCGCAGGATCTCGGAGAGGAGTTCGCGGATGCCGACTTCGTCGTCAACGATGAGAATTTTAGCCATGGGCACTGGACTCTGAGTGAGGGGCGCTGCGCAGGCGGATGCGGATTTCCGCACCGCCGGCTTCGCGGTTGGCGAGACGGATCTCGCCCTCGTGTTCGTCGATGATCTTCTTGACGATGGCCAGACCAAGACCGGTGCCGCGGGTCTTGGTGGTCACATAGGGCTCGAAAGCACGGGACAGGATTTCAGGCGGAAAACCGGCCCCGTTGTCGCGCAGGATCAAGTCTACCCGGCGGGCGTCGGCTCGGGTTAACAGCTGGATTTCCGGATCGTCCCGGTCGGCCAGGGAGTCCTCGGCGTTCTGCAGCAGGTTATGAATGACCTGACGAATCTGGGTGGCGTCGCCCATCACCGGGGGCAACTCGGCGGCGAGTTCGGCATGGATCATCACCGGCGAGCCTTCATAGAGCACCAGCACCTCGCGCACCAGGGCGTTGAGTTCGAGGGGCGCCATCACTGGGGTCGGCATGCGGGCGTAGTCGCGGAAGGCGTTGACCAGGTTCTTCATCGCCTCGACCTGATTGACGATGGTCGTGGTGGAACGCTCGAGCATCGCCCGGCCTTCGTCGTCGAGCTTGTCGGCAAGCTTGAACTGGAGGCGCTCGGCGGACAGCTGGATGGGCGTCAGCGGGTTCTTGATTTCGTGGGCGAGGCGACGCGCCACTTCGGCCCAGGCAGCCGTGCGCTGGGCGGCGATGAGGTGGGTGATGTCGTCGAAAACCACCACCCAGCCGCCACCGGTATCGTCCGGCAGACGCGTGCCGTGAAGCAGCAGGGTCTGGGTGCTGCCATCCGGATTGGAGAATTCGATCTGCCGGTTCCAGTCCGGCTCGGGTGCCTCGAAGCCTTCGACAAGGGCATTACGGAAGATGAGATGGTCTTCCCAGTCGTTCAGGCGAACCCTTTCGTAGCCGTCCAGCTGGTCGTTGAGAATGGTCATCGCACCGTGGTTGGCGGCCCGCAGATGACCGTCCGGCGAGAAGGCCAGCACCCCGGCCGAGAGGTTGGCGAGCACGCCTTCCAGGTAGGCGCGGTTGCGTTCGACGGCGGCCCGGTTGCTCTCGGCCTGGGCACGGGCGTCTTCGAGTTGGCGGGTCATCTGGTTGAAGGACTGGGTCAGCACACCGAGTTCGTCGCGGGCGGGGAGGGCCTGACGCGGACTGAAGTCACCAGCGGCAACAGCCTGGGTGCCTTCGGCCAGGATGAACAGCGGGGCGGCCAGGCGCTGGGTGAGCACGAAGGCAACGGCCACCGCGGCGAACAGCGCCAGCAGCAGAGTGAGTGTGAGGGTCAGCGTGTAGATGCGCTTCAGGCCGTTGCGGGCCAGGGACAGCTCCTGGTAATCCCGGTGCACGGCCTCGACACTGGCCGCATGCATCGAGAAGGAACGCGGGACCCCCTGGGTCAGCTGGAGCAACTGCGGCTCGCCGAGACGGCGAGCAGGAATCGGCACGATGACGCGCAGCACCAGCCCGTCGCTGGCGTTGCCCTCCACGGCCCGGTAACCGTAGGTCTGGCGTGCCTGGCGGAGCTGGCTGCCGGTCGGCTGCTCGGGCATCAGGGTGTCGAGCTGGGTATCGGCAGTGGCGATGATCTTGCCCGCCGGCGAGAAGACCGTCGCCGATTCAACACTGCTGCGCTCGCGCAACTGGTTGAGCAACGGGGAGCGAATCTGCGGGGCGACCTCCAGTTCAAGGGCGATCTGATCGGCCTTGGAAGCAAGTTCGGTAAGCAGGATGTCGAGGCTGGTGCGGCCGAGCTGAAGGCCGCTTTCGAGCGCCGCATCGACGCGCACGTTGAACCACGACTCGATGCTCTTGACGGCGAACTGCAGGGACACCGCATACACCAGCACGCCCGGCACCACCGCCATGGCGGCGAAAATGGCCATCAGGCGCAGCTTGAGGCGGGAGCCAAAACGACGTGCCCGGTACTCGCGCCACAGGCCCCGCAACTGGACGAAGACAAGGCTCGCCAGCCCCACGGCAATGATGCCGTTGAGGCCCAGCAGCAACGTGTAATTGCGCGCAAAAAGGGGCGTATTGGCGCTGGCGGTGGCGAGCAGGAAGAGCAGGATGCCAGCGATGGCCGCGGCTACGACGAGGGCGGTGGGTCTCATTTGGCTTCCCGGGCCGCGACGAAAGTCCACCGATACCAGTCGCTGGAGAGGTTCCAGTCCTTGCGCCCGAAGGCGCTGACCTGCAGTGGCTTGGGCAGCTCACCGACGTCCAGGCGGAAGCGCAGCGAAGCGTTGTAGCTGCGCCCGATGCGCAGGGCGTTGCGGTCGGCAATGCCCCAGTTGCGGATGCGCAGCATGGTGCGCAGCGCCTCTTCGGCACTACCGAAATTCTGATGCAGGGCGCCAGTGGTGAGACGGTACTGGCGGGTGAGGGACTGGTAGGAGAGACGGTAGGTCAGGGTCTTGCTGACGACTTCCTCGTCGAGCCAGTACCAGCGTGAGGCACTCAGTTCGAACTCGGTAACGAAGTAGAGCGACACCCCGCGGGCCACCACGTCGGCAAGCAGGGGCGTCAGCTCGGCGGCGATATCGACGTTGAGGATGTACTGGTCGTCACTCGGGATGATCGAGGCCGCACGAATCTCCGCTTCGGCAGCACGAACCGACGCGGCGCCGAGAGCGAGCCATGCCCCCGCAGCAAGGCCGCCGGCCTGCTGCAGAAAGCGGCGACGCTCAGGGGGTTTTTTCGAGCAGGGAGTAGAAGAATCCGTCATGTTCGGCGCAAGGCAAGTACTGGCAGTCGGGCTGGTCGGCAATGGACAGGCGGCGACAGTCGGGATGACGGGCCGCAAATCCGGCGATCTGCTCCCGGTTTTCTTCGGCAAACACCGAGCAGGTGACATAGAGCATTTTGCCACCCGGCGCGAGGACCTGCCACAAGGCTTCAAGGATCTCTTTCTGCTGGGCAGCGAAGCGGGCGATGTCGTCGGAGCGGCGCAGCCACTTGATGTCCGGATTGCGGCGCACCACGCCAGAGGCGGAGCAGGGAACGTCGGCCAGGATGCGGTCGAAGGGACGGCCGTTCCACCAGCGGTTGAGATCCCGGCAATCGGCGGTCTTTACGTTGGCCTTGAGACCGAGGCGATCGAGGTTCTCGCTGACGCGACGTGCGCGAGCCGGATCGGTGTCGAGCGCCGTCAGCATGACGTCGGCGCTTTCGAGGATGTGGGCCGTTTTGCCGCCGGGCGCCGCACAGGCGTCGAGGACGCGCTGGCCATCGGCCAGGTCCAGATGCAGGGCGGCGTACTGGGCACCGGCATCCTGCACACTGACACAGCCTTCGACAAAGCCGGGGATGCGGGCTACCGGCACCGGGCGTTCGAGCAACAGGGCGCCATTGGGCAACACGCAAACCGGCAACTCGGCCTCGGCAAAACTCTCCAGGGTTTCATCGCGGGTAGCACGCAGCGGGTTGATGCGCAGGGCCATCGGCGGGTGGGTATTGCCGGCGGCAAGAATGCTGCGCCAGTTGTCCGGGTACTGAGTGCGGATACGGCGGATCCACCAGGCCGGGTGCCGAAACTCGGAAACCATGTCGGCATCGGCAGCCTTGTTGAGGTCGACAGCCTGACGCAGGGCATTGCGCAGGACACCATTGGCGACGCCTTTGAAGTTGCCGCCGAGCACCGTTGCCGCCGCACTGACAGCCTGATCGACCGTGGTGTGGGCGGTGTCAGGACGTGTATCCAGACGATGCAGAGCCACCCGCAACAGCGACTGGACCGGCTCCTGCAAGGGCTTCTGGAGCAGCTTGTCGAGGATGAAGTCCTGACGACCGAAGTCCCGCAGGGTGCCGTAGGCGAGATCGAGAATGGCACCGCGCACGCCCGGCGGGGTGGCCGGACGGGCGATCCACAGCTTGGCGAGGGACTCGGTCAGGGTGCCACCGGCGACCACGTCGGCCACGAGCTGGGCGGTGGTGAGCAATGCGTAGGCGAGGCTGTCTTCGGGCAGGACGGGAGCAGCGGTACCGGGATGGGAGCGGGGACGAGTGTGCATGGGCTTCAGGCGAGGAGCTCGCGAATGTAGTTAGGCAGGACCTGGCTGGCGTGATGCAGGACCGGATTGTAATAACGCAGACCGGTGATTCGCCGTTCGGCCAGGCGGGTGTCGAGGCTTGCCGCGCTGTCATCCCGCGGTTCAAGGAGGCTGGCGCAGGCCAGGAGCCAGGGGCCGCCATAAAGAGGCACGCTGATCAGGCTGGTGCGTACCGAGGGAAAAACGGCGCGCAGACGCTGATGCAGGGCGGCGCTCTTGTGCGGCTGGTAAAAGGGCGAACCAAGCTGGACGTGGATCATACCCCGGGGCGTCAGGCTGGCCGCGCACAGGCGCAGAAAATCGTCGCCATGCAGATGGGCACAGGCCGGATCATCGGCTTCGGTTAGATCGAACAGGATCAGATCGAAACGCTCGCCGGCCTGCTGTGCCATGCGCAGGGTGTCGGCGGCGTCGCCGAGACGCAGTACAACGCGGGGGTTGTCGAAGGCACCGGCGGGCAGCGTCGGAATCTTGTCGCTCACCACGCGAACGACGTCGGGATCGAGCTCAGCCACCAGGATGCGCATCACACTCGGATGCTTGAGGAGTTCACGAGCCGAGGCGCCATCGCCCCCGCCGAGGATCAGGGCACTTGCCGGCCCCGGATGACTAAGGGCGGGGAGGTGGACCAGGCTTTCGTGAAGCATGAACTCGTCGGCCTCGGCGGCCATTGCATCGCCATCGAGACGATAGAGACGACCGAAGGTGGCACTCCTTTCCACCGCGATGTGCTGGCAGGCACTCGTCGTCTCGTGGACTGGCGCCTGGCGACGAATCGCGAGCCCGATATCAGTGGCGAGAGGAACGACGACAGCATCGGACTGTTTCACGTGGAACACTCCTGTCAATACAAAAAAGTGTCGACACTGAAGCACAAGATCAGCACCACCACGACCACAAGGAAAGCCTTGCGGATAAAAACCGCGCCGTGACGCAGGGCGAGGGCGGCCCCGACGCGCGAGCCCAGCAGGTTGCAGCAAGCCATCAGCGCAGCAACCTGCCACAACACCTGGCCATGGAATACGAAGACAGCAAGGGCCGCAAGATTGGTGCTCACGTTGACGATCTTGGCTGACACGGAGGCGTGCAGGAAATCCATGCCAAGAAAGCGGATAAACAGAAAGATCAGAAAGCTGCCGGTCCCGGGGCCGAAGAAGCCGTCGTAAAAGCCGATCAGCGCACCAATCAGGATCGCCAGACGCAACTCGCGGGAGGGGTCACTGAGGCGCTGGTGAATGACCCCAAAATCCTTGCGTACGAACGTGTAGATGGCGACCAAAATCAGCAGCATCAGAATCAACGGGCGCAGCGCAGCGGGCGGAAATAAAACAACAGCTTGCGCCCCGAGCCACGAACCCAGCGCAGCGGTACCTGCGGCGGGAGCTGCTGCCCGCCACGGAATTGCCAGACGTCGTCCATACTGAATGGCAGCACTGGTGGTCCCAAAAACACTGGCCAGCTTGTTGGTGCCAAAGAGGGTTGCCGGCAACGCCTGAGGGTAGGCCGAAAACAGCATCGGTATCTGAATGAGACCGCCACCACCCACCACGGCGTCGACCAGGCCGGCACAAAAAGCGCCGAGCGCAAGCAGCAACAAAGGCAAATCCATCAGCAGTGTTTCACGTGAAACAAGAAGGCTCAGTCTGTCAAGAAGTTGAGCGCGACAAGCGCAGCGCGAATGCCGGACAGTGCAGCAAGCCCGCCGAGGGGCAGACTGACACCACGGCCGGGAATTTCCGGTTCGGTGGGGTTGATGCGGATCAGTGGCTCACCGAGTGTCTCGCTGAAGCTGCGCACAGTGGGCACATGAGTGCCGGCACCAATCTCGATGACCACCGGGCGTGATGTAGACTGCAGCCAACGCGTCAGGTGCTGCCGCTGGACCGCCGTTCGCCCCGACAGCCAGCCCCAGTCGCCGAACATCAATACATTGGGGCGCAGCAGGTCATTGCAGATCGGACAGCGGGGCAGCGGTGAGCGCAACAGGCAGGCCGCTTCGTCAACCTCCGGAACAAAATCGTCAGCCGGCGTAATCACTCCGCCGCAAGCACCGATGCACTGGAGGTGATTCAGAGAACCGTGCACCTCACACACAGTGGCCTCCGCAAAACCGGCCCGCTGAAACTGGCCGTCCACATTGGAGGTGAACACGAAGCTGCCGTGGCTCAGGCGGCTGGCGATCTCCTGCAGAATCGCAAACCCCCGGTGCGGGACGGTTCGCCGATACAGGTTCAGGCGGTGTCCGTAAAAACCCCACGCGAGAGTCGGGCTACGCAGGAAGGCATCCGGACAGGCGATCTCCTCGAAAGCGATACGGGCACTGCCAAGGGCCGGATAAGCGCGCCACAAACCGGAGTTGCCGCGAAAGTCGGGCAGCCCGGAGTCCACGCCCATTCCCGCACCAGCGGTGATGAGCACACCATCGGCACCGGCAATGCGTTGCGCAGCTTCGGCAAAGAGGGCGTTCAGGGCGGGGTTCATCGTTGAGCGAGGATGAAGATGCGCCGGAAGGGGAAGAGGGTGGTGCCTGTCGCATCGGCCGGATAAGCCGCAGCGAGACTAGCCCCCAGTTCGGCAAGGAAGGCAGCACGGGTCACATCATCCAGCGGTGCAAGGTAGGGGATCAGGGTCGTGCCACGCAACCAGTCGAGTACCGGCGCCGGGCCGCTCATGCTCTGCCAGTAAGTTGTCTCCCACAAGCTCAGGCGCGTGCAGCGGGGAGCAAGGATGTGCTGGTAGTCAGCCATCGGCAATACCGCGCCCATGCGCCCCGGGCCGAGCTTTCCAGTCCACGCAGGAGACGCCGCGAGCTCGCGGATCAGGCGATGGGAAGGGGCCTCAAAATTGCCAGGCATCTGCACGGCCAGCACCCCACCAGGCGACAGGCTGTCGAGCAGGCGCGGAAATAGGCTGGAATGATCGCCAACCCAGTGCAGCGCCGCGTTGGAGAAGAGCAGATCGGGGGGCCCGTCCGGCTCCCAGCGCTCGACCCCGCTCAGTTCGAAACGCGCCGTCGGCAAAACGCGACGGGCGCGGTCGAGCATTTCAGGCGAGCTGTCGAGGCCGGTGATGTCAGCCTCCGGCCAGCGCTGGGTGAGCAGGCGGGTCACGTTGCCGGCCCCACAGCCCAGGTCCACGATGCGTTCCGACCGCGCGAGGGGGATCCTGTTCAACAGATCGATGGCCGGCTGCAAACGCTCATCGGAAAACTGCAGGTATCGATCCGGTTCCCAGCCCATGGCATAACTCTCCTGCGTCTTTGGTTGCGATACACACGGCACACCCTGAATGATGCCAGTCGTACCCCGAAAACAAAAACCCCGGCGTCGGGCCGGGGCTGATGGAGTGTTACTGACCGGAACGCAGACCGGCTCAGGCAGTGGTGTTGATAATCTGTCCCACGACCTGGCCATCGGTATTGACGCTCGGAGCAGGAGGACTGGGTTCCACCTTGCTCACACCGTACTCCTTGTCACGATCACCGTCACGACCTGCCTGTTTGACTTCAGCCGCTTCAGGCTGCTGACGCTGTACCGCCGGGGTATAGGCAGCACTCGAAGCGCCGCCAACAGAATCAATGCTCATGAAACTCTCCCTTTCTATTTGGGCCGATGAACTCAAGAGTGAACGGCACGCAAGGCACAGAACATTAGGCCTTATTTGTAAAGCTAGATTACGAAAAAAGGTGCGCTCACCTTGTGGCGGGAAGTGAGAAAAATGTCTCAGCCCACATAGGTAGCAGACCCATCGATCGAGAAATAATTCGCATCCAATACGCCGTCAAAGGCGGATGCTCAAACACACAAGAGAACCTTGATGAGTGAGCGCCATGGAAAAGCTACTGATTACCCGAGGGAAAAACTGGTGCGGCCATGAACGACGCTCAGGCAAGGATCGGCGCCAGAGGGAAGGCAAATCCCCGACCGGCTACGAGCGGCGCCACCAGGTTGAGCAGCGGGAAATCGAGGTCGTCGAATACTTCTGCTCCACGCACGAATGGGAAATTCTGAAGAAAAAGTGGCTGCACTAAAGCAGAAACCCTCTGCCTGTGAGCTCACAAGCCGCTACCTGGAAGGGTCACATTCGAATCTCAGTTCGATATGCGGGTAGTTGCCGGGAGAGTAGGGCGGCTGGGTTTCCTTGAGACCGATGATGCGCAGGTCTTTCAATTTTGACGAACAAAACCGACTTGCTTCGACCAGCGAGTCTTTTCTCATTTCACCCGTTTCAGAAAATCTGCTGACAGCTTGCTTCGTGATAACAAATTCGCCGCCACCGACGGTGGTCACTCCCGGGTGAAACGCGCATCCCGCAGCGGTGCAGCCGATGAGCGCCACCACCGCGAAGGCGATGGACACACACAAGCGCTGTACAGACAAGAAAGCCCGCATTTACGCGGGCCTCAAGGGGTTGGGCGGAACACTGCGGAGCATGTCGGACATGCTCGCTATTTTCCAATACAGAAACGCGAAAAGATCACCCCGAGAAGATCGTCCGGCGTGAACTCTCCGGTGAGGGAGTTGATCGCCTCCTGGGCGAGGCGGAGTTCCTCGGCCATCAGCTCAAGCGCCTGACGAGCCTCAAGGGCGGCTTCAACGCGGGCGAGGGCTTCACGCAGGGCGATCAGGTGACGCTCCCGGGCGAGGATCACGTCCTCGCCGTGGCGGTGCCAGCCGGCGACACGAAGGAGTTCGGCGCGCAACAGATCAACGCCCTGGCCGGCTTTGGCAGACAAGTAGAGGCTGACGCCACGCTTGCCGTCGCTGCGGGTTTCGACTCGCTCGGGGGCACGATCGGCCAGATCCACTTTATTGAAGACGGTAATCCGTTCGACGCCGGCAGGCAGGCGAACGTCAATGTCGGCATCGGCGGCGGTCAAGCCGGCGCGTACATCCACCAGACGCACCACCACGTCGGCGCGTTCGATTTCCTGCCAGGTACGGGCGATACCGATTTTCTCCACTTCGTCGGTAGTGTCGCGCAGGCCGGCGGTGTCGGTGATGTGGAGCGGGATGCCCTCGATCTGAATGGTCTCGCGCAGGACGTCGCGGGTGGTGCCGGCGATGTCGGTGACGATGGCACGCTCTTCGCCGGCGAGGCGGTTGAGCAGGCTGGACTTGCCGACGTTGGGCTGGCCGACCAGCACGACGTGCAGGCCGTTGCGCAGCAGGCTGCCCTGGCGGGCCCGGTCGAGGATGGCGCGCAGCTCGGTGGCGACGACCTCGATGCGCTCGAAGGCCTTGGCCTCGATGAGGAAATCCACGTCTTCATCGGGGAAGTCGAGGGTCGCCTCGACGAGCATGCGCAGGTCGATCAGGCGCTCGCAGAGGGCGTGCACTTCCTTCGAGAAGCTGCCGGTGAGGGAACGCACTGCGGAGCGCGCAGCGGCAGCAGTAGAGGCTTCTATGAGGTCGGCGACGCTTTCGGCCTGGGCCAGGTCGAGCTTGCCGTTGAGGAAGGCGCGGCGGGTGAATTCGCCGGGCTGGGCGAGGCGGGCGCCGAGTTCGAGGCAGCGGGCCAGCAGCATCTGCATGACCACCGGGCCGCCGTGGCCCTGCAATTCGATGACGTCTTCGCCGGTGAAAGAGTGGGGCGCCGGGAAGTAGAGGAGGAGGCCTTCGTCGATCAGGCCGCCGCTGCCGTCACGGAAGCGGGCAAACTGGGCCAGTCGGGCTTGCGGCTCGCGACCGCAGAAACCGGCCGCGAGCGCAGAAAGATTCGGCCCGGAAAGCCGGACCACGCCGATGCCACCGCGCCCCGGCGCAGTGGCAATCGCCGCGATAACGTCACTCGGCGGGTTTGCCACCGGCTGCAATCATGCGGTTGATCTGCCATTGCTGGGCAATCGACAGGGTGTTGTTCACGACCCAGTACAGCACCAGGCCGGACGGGAACCACAGGAACATGACGGTGAAGAGGACGGGCATCATCATCATCACCTTGGCCTGGATAGGATCGGGCGGGGCCGGGTTGAGGCGGGTCTGGATCAGGCTGGTGGCACCCATGATCAAGGGCAGGATGTAGTAGGGATCCTTCACCGACAGATCCTGGATCCAGCCCAGCCACGGCGCGCCGCGCATTTCAACGACACCCAGCAGCACCCAGTACAGGGAGATGAACACCGGAATCTGGATCAGGATCGGCAGGCAGCCGCCCAGCGGATTGACCTTCTCGCGCTTGTACAGGTCCATCATGGCCTGCTGCAGCTTCATCTTGTCGTCGCCGCACTGCTCCTTGAGACGCTGCAGGCGCGGGCCGAGGGTCTTCATCTTGGCCATCGACTTGTAGCTGGCCGCGGACAGGGGGAAGAACAAGGCCTTCAGGGCAACAGTGACGAGGATGATGGCCCAGCCCCAGTTGCCGGTGAGCTTGTGGAACCACTCGAGTACCCAGAACAGCGGGGCGGCAATGATGGTCAGGAAACCATAGTCCACCACCAGGTCGAAGCCCTTGGCGAACTGCTCCAGACGGCTTTGCTCCTGCGGACCGGCGTAGAGCGGCACGCTGAGCTTGCCGGTCTGGCCCGGGGCGATGGACGCCACCGGCAGGATCACGCCCGCGGAGTAGAGGTCGGAACTCACCTGGTTGGCGAAGAATTCGCGCTCGCCTTCCTTCGGCGCCCAGCCGGCGACGAAGTAATGCTGGACCATGGCAGCCCAGCCGTCGGAAGTCTTGGTAACGAACTTGGCCTTCTTGCTGGCGATATCTTCGAAGGCGACCTTCTGGTACTTCTCGGCTTCGGTGTAGAAAGCCGGACCGGTGAAGGTTTGCACACCGAAGCCGCCAGGCTGCTCGGCCGGCTGACCGTCACGGGTGAACTGGAAGTAGGCATGGGGTGCAAGCGCTGCGGCACTGCCGTTGGCAATCTCGTAGCTGACTTCGGCCATGTAGCTGCCGCGGTGGAAGGTGATCAGCTTGGTCACCTTGACGCCATCGGCAGTGGGTGCCGCATCGAGGCGCAGGGTGACGGCATCCTCGCCGTCCTTCAACTCGACGGCCGTGGCGGCCAGCGTGAAGGGCGTCTTGTGGTTCGGCAGGCCAGTGCCGATCAGGCCCGTCTGGGCCGCGTAGTTGTGCTTCTCGCCGTTGTCGAAGAGCACGTAGTTGCGGGTCTGGTCTTCGGTCGACTTGTGCTTGGTCAGCTCGAGCCGGACGATGTCACCGCCCTGGGCCGACACTTCGGCCACCAGCACATCGGTGCGGATGGTGGCCAGCGGTGCGGAGACAGCCGCTGCGGCAACAGGCCCGCCGGGCAGCGCAACAGCGCCCGGAGTGCCCGCGGTCGGCGTCGGTACACCGGCAGTAGAGTTGGCGGCTGCGGCGGATGCCGGCACCTTGGGCTGGTTGTGCTTCTGCCAGCCGTCCCACAGCATGACCAGGGAGAACGAGAAGACGAGAAGAAGGAGCAGGCGACGGTTATCCATCGGAGTCAGTGTCAGGAAGGAGTTGGGGCGGGAAGTCGGGGGAAGGCAATGGCTTCATGGCACAGGATCGAAGCCGCCACCGCTGAACGGATGGCAGCGGCACACCCGGCGCGCAGCGAACCAGGAACCCCTGAGGGCGCCATGACGCTCCACGGCCTCCACGGCGTATTCGGAACAGGACGGAACAAAACGGCAATTGCGTCCAAGCATGGGGCTGATGGCGTAACGATAGACGCGCAGCAGCGCCAGGATAACGACCTTCATTTAGGCAGGCGTCCCAGCAGACCGATCATCTCTTCGCGCATGGTGCGTTTCGTCACATCACCAACCTTGGCCGACAATCGTAACACCAGATCGTAGTGGGGCAGGGTTGCCTGGGCGTGACGAAACACGTCGCGACCAAGGCGCTTCACCAGATTGCGGACAACCGCACGCTTGGCAAGCTTCTTGGCGACAACGAGGCCGATACGGGGCGTGCCGACCTTGTTCGGGCAATAGTGGAGGGCGAAATACTTCCCGCGCACCACCCGGCGAAAAGCAAAAACGGATGAGAACTCATCCGTTTTATGCAGTCGCAAGGACGAGCCGAAGCCGAATCCTGCCGTATCTACAACTTCCTCTGCCGAACAATCCATGGCGCCGGCAGCGGAAGAGGTCTCCGGAGAGACCTTAGACGGCGAGACGATGACGGCCCTTGGCGCGACGCGCGGCGATGACCTTGCGGCCGCCACGGGTGCCCATGCGAACCAGGAAGCCGTGGGTGCGTTTGCGACGGACGACGGAAGGTTGGTAAGTACGTTTCATTTTTCGTGCCCGAAAAGTTGAGTCAAACGCGTAATTTCATACGTTAACCCCCTGTTTGTCAAGCACGTTTCACGTCCAGGAGGCAAGTGCTGCATGAGCGGCATGCCCGGGCAGTCATCCACAGCCCTGCTGGCAGGCGCTGGAAGCTGTGGATAAGTCTACTGCGGAGGGGTACAATGCTCGATTGGCTGGACCTCCCTGCGCGCGAGTCCAACAGCCCCGCCAATGGTCGGGGCAGCGCCAGAAAACGCTAACAGGCGCGCCTTCTCCTGTCGAAACACAACCACCCGCCAATCGTGCCTGAAGCCTCATCGTCGCCCCAATGCGCTGCGTTCTGGACGCATTGCCTGAGCTGCCTGGAACAGGAGTTGCCTGCCCAGCAGTTCAAGACCTGGATCCTCCCCCTGCGCGCTGAAGACCTGCAAGGAGAGGACGCGGCTGGCCTGCGTCTGGTGGCACCGTCCAATTTTCACCGCCAGTGGCTGCGCGACCGCTACCTGCGGCGCATCGAGGAACTCAGCGAAGAGTACTTCGGCGGCATGCCGACCATCGAGGTAACCCTCGCGCCGGCCGGCGGCCTGCGTCGCCCGGGCACCTCGACGACGGCCGCCGCAGCACCGGCAGCCTCCGCCCCCGCTGCGGCTGCGCCCACTGCCGGCAACCAGCCCGCCCCGATCAGCAACCACGTCCCGGCGGCCATGAACACCGGACGCCAGATCGCCGCCGAAGCCTCGGTCTCCGCCGAAGTCGCCAATTACGACAAGTCGCGCCTCAACCCGGATTTCACCTTCGACACCCTGGTCACCGGCCGCGCCAACGACCTGGCCCGCGCCGCGGCCCTGCAGGTGGCCCAGAACCCGGGCGTCTCCTACAACCCGCTGTTCATCTACGGCGGCGTCGGCCTCGGCAAGACCCACCTGATCCACGCCCTCGGCAACACGGTGTTCAAGGCCAACCCGCGGGCGGTGATCCGCTACGTGCACGCCGAGGACTACTACGCCGACGTGGTGCGCGCCTACCAGCAAAAGTCCTTCGACGTATTCAAGCGCTACTACCGCTCGCTCGACGTGCTGATCATCGACGACATCCAGTTCTTCAATAACAAGAACCGGACCCAGGAAGAGTTCTTCCATGCCTTCAACGCCCTCACCGAGGCCAAGAAGCAGATCATCATCACCAGCGACACCTACCCCAAGGATGTCCAGGGCCTCGAAGACCGTCTCATCTCCCGTTTCGACTGGGGTTTAACGGTGCAGATCGAGCCGCCCGAGCTGGAGATGCGCGTCGCCATTCTCAAGAAGAAGGCCGAAGTCGAGCGCATTGCGCTGAACGAGGACGTGGCCTTCCTGATCGCCAAGAATTTGCGCTCCAACGTGCGCGAGCTCGAAGGCGCGCTCAAGAAGGTGCTCGCCTTTGCCCGCTTCCACGGCAAGGAAGTCACGCTGGAAGTGGCCAAGGAGGCCCTCAAGGATCTCCTCAACGCCCACAACCGCCAGCTCACCGCCGAGTTCATCCAGAAGACGGTGGCCGATTACTACAAGATCAAGATCGCCGACATGCACTCCAAGAAGCGCACCCGGGTTATCGCCCGGCCGCGCCAGGTGGCCATGTTCCTCGCCAAGGACCTGACCCCCATGAGCCTGCCGGCCATCGGCGAAGCCTTTGGCGGTCGCGACCACACCACCGTGCTGCATGCCTGCCGCACGATCGCCGAGCTGCGCCTGGGCGACACCCAGCTCAACCACGACCTGCATGTGCTCACCCAGGTGTTGCGTGGCTGAAGCTTCTGATAGTTATGATTTGCGGTTTGGCGCCATGGCGCCCCGCACCCTGAAAAAAGATACGGAGACCTGAGTCCATGCTGCTCTTCACTGCGCCCCGCGACGCCCTTCTCGCCCCGCTGCAATCGGTGTCCGGCATTGTCGAAAAACGCCACACCCTGCCGATCCTCTCCAATGTGCTGATCGAGAAGAAGGGTGACGCCCTGACCCTTCTCGCCACCGACATCGAGATCCAGATCCGCAACAGCACCACCGCCGCCTCCCTCGGTTCGGAAGACGTGGCCATCACCGTCGGCGCCCGCAAGCTGCAGGACATCCTGCGCGCGCTGCCCG
The DNA here is from genome assembly GCF_008107625.1 of Zoogloea oleivorans. GTDB lineage: Bacteria > Pseudomonadota > Gammaproteobacteria > Burkholderiales > Rhodocyclaceae > Zoogloea > Zoogloea oleivorans. Next base: position 144,361 of record NZ_SDKK01000009.1, on the reverse strand, counting down.
ACACCGCCGACGTCAGCCTCACCCTCGACGACAAGCGCATCACCCTGAAAGCCGGCAAGAGCCGCTTCCAGCTGCAGACCCTGCCGGCCGCCGATTACCCGCGCCTGGCTCCGCCCGAAGGCGAAGGCGTGCACTTCACCACCACCCAGCGCGCATTCAAGAAGCAGCTGGCGCTGGTGCAGTACGCCATGGCCCAGCAGGACATCCGCTACTACCTCAACGGCCTGTTGCTGGTCGTGGCTGGCAACCTGCTGCGCATGGTTGCCACCGACGGCCACCGCCTGGCCTACGCGGCATCCCCGCTGGTCGGCGACTACGCCCGCACCGACGTCATCCTGCCGCGCAAAACGGTGGTCGAACTGGCCCGCCAACTGGCCGATTCCGACGAGGCGCTGGAAGTCACCCTGGTGGGCAACCAGGCCGTCTTCCGCTTCGGCAACATCGAACTGATCTCCAAGCTCATAGACGGCAAGTTCCCCGACTACGAGCGCGTCATTCCGCAAGGCCACCCCAAGCTGGTCAAGGCCAGCCGCCTGGCCCTGCTGCAATCCCTGCAACGCGCCGCCATTCTCACCAACGAGAAGTTCCGCGGCGTGCGCCTGATGCTCTCCGAAGGCAGCCTCAAGCTCCTGAGCACCAACGCCGAGCAGGAAGAAGCCCTTGAAGAGCTCGAAGTCGACTACAGCGGCGACACCCTCGACATCGGCTTCAACGTCACCTATCTCCTCGACGTGCTGACCAACGTGTCCGCCAACGAGATCGAAATCCGCTTCAACGACGGCAACGCCAGCGCCCTCTTCGGGCTGGCCGACAACACCGACTTCAAATACGTCGTGATGCCGATGCGCATTTAAGTCCGCGCGCCCTTCGTCTGCCCGTCCCCCGGTTTCGGGGGTCGTCCTGCCGTACCTGAAGAACCGAGAGCACCATGTCCGAACCGCAAAGCCCTGCCGTCCCCGCCGCCCCTGTCGCCAACGACAACTACGACGAATCCAGCATCCAGCAGCTCGAAGGGCTGGAGGCCGTGAGGAAGCGCCCGGGCATGTACATCGGCGACACCTCCGACGGCACCGGCCTGCACCACATGGTTTTCGAGGTCGTCGACAACGCCATCGACGAAGCCCTGGCCGGCCATTGCGACGACATCGTCATCACCATCCACGCCGACAACTCCATCTCGGTCACCGACAACGGACGCGGCATTCCGGTCGGCGTAAAGATGGACGACAAGCACGAGCCCAAGCGCTCGGCGGCCGAAATCGTCATGTGCGTGCTGCACGCCGGCGGCAAGTTCAACCAGAACAGCTACAAGGTGTCCGGCGGCCTGCACGGCGTGGGCGTCTCGTGCGTGAATGCGCTGTCCAAGTGGCTGCGCCTCATCGTGCGCCGCGACGGCAAGAAGTACGGCCTCGAATTCAACCGCGGCCACGCCATCGACCGCCAGATCGAACTCGTCAACGGCATCGAAACCAGCCCCCTGCGCGTGCTCGGCGACACCAACCGGCGCGGCACCGAAGTGCACTTCCTGGCTGACGAAGAAATCTTCGGCACCGTCGAATTCCACTACGAAATCCTCGCCAAGCGCCTGCGCGAACTGTCCTTCCTCAACAACGGCGTCAAGATCCGCCTGATCGACCGTCGCAACGGCAAGGAAGAAGACTTCGCCTTTGCCGGCGGCGTGGCCGGCTTCGTCGAATACGTCAACCGTTCCAAATCGGTGCTGCACCCCACGGTTTTCCACTCCACCGGCGAATCCATCCAGAACGGCGTGCCCATCGCCGTCGAAGTCGCCATGCAGTGGAACGACAGCTACGCCGAACAGGTGCTGTGCTTCACCAACAACATTCCCCAGGCCGACGGCGGCACCCACCTCACCGGCCTGCGCGCCGCCATGACGCGGGTCATCAACAAGTACATCGACGAACACGAAATTGCCCGCAAGGCCAAGGTCGACATCAGTGGCGACGACATGCGCGAAGGCCTGGCCTGCGTACTCTCCGTCAAGATGCCCGACCCCAAGTTCGCCTCGCAAACCAAGATGAAGCTGGTTTCCGGCGAAGCCCGTCCGGCCGTTGAAGAAGTCGTGGCCCAGAAGCTCGCCGACTTCCTGCAGGAGCGCCCGATCGACGCCAAGACGATTTGCGGCAAGATCGTCGAAGCCTCCCGCGCCCGTGAAGCCGCCCGCAAGGCCCGCGAAATGACCCGCCGCAAGGGCGTGCTCGACGGCGTCGGCCTGCCCGGCAAGCTCGCCGACTGCCAGGAAAAAGACCCGGCCCTGTGCGAAATCTACATCGTCGAGGGCGACTCCGCCGGCGGCTCCGCCAAGCAGGGCCGCGACCGTAAATTCCAGGCCATCCTGCCGCTGCGCGGCAAGGTGCTCAACGTCGAACGGGCACGCTTCGACAAGCTCATCAGTTCCGAGCAGATCACCACGCTGATCACCGCCCTCGGCACCAGCATCGGCGTCGAAGACTTCAAGCCCGAAAAGCTGCGCTACCACCGCATCATCCTGATGACCGACGCGGACGTGGACGGCGCGCACATCCGCACCCTGCTGCTCACCTTCTTCTACCGCCAGATGCGCGAAATCGTCGAGCGCGGGCACATCTACATCGCCCAGCCGCCGCTCTACAAGATCAAGCACGGCAAGAACGAGATGTACATCAAGGACGACACCGAGCTTAACGCCCACCTGCTCAAGCTCGGCCTCGAAGGCGCCTCGCTCACCCCCGGTGAAGGCCTCGCCGCCATCGACACCGACGCCCTCGGCGGCCTGGCGCGCACCTACCTGCTCGCCGAAGCCATCATCCGGCGCCTCGCCGACTGGATCGATTCGGCCGTCCTGCACGCACTGCTGGCCCACGATCTGCCCCTGTCGCTCGACGACGAAACGGCGGCCCGCGACTCCGCCGCCCGCCTGCAGGCCGCCGTCGGCAGCGAAGTCAGCATCGAGGCCATCTTCAACGAAAGCACCGAAGCCTGGACGCTGGACATTGCCCGCATGCACCACGGCAACCGCAAGCTGACCCAGATCGACGCCGATTTCCTGCGCTCCGGCGACTACCGCACCGTGCGCCTGGCCACCGAATCCATTTCCGGCCTGATCCAGCCCGGCGCTGTCATGCGTCGCGGTGAAAAGCAGCAAGCCGTCACCAGCTTCGCCGACGCCATCCGCTGGATGCTCGCCGACGTCGAACGCGGCATCAGCAAGCAGCGCTACAAGGGTCTGGGCGAAATGAACCCCGAGCAACTCTGGGAAACCACCATGGACCCGGCCGTACGCCGCCTGCTGCGCGTACAGATCGACGACGCCATCACCGCCGACGAGATCTTCACCACCCTGATGGGCGACAACGTCGAACCGCGCCGGGCGTTCATTGAAGCCAACGCGCTGTATGCGCGGAATCTGGACGTGTGATTGATTTTTGCGGCTGACTCAGACCATGAAAAAAGCTCCTTCGGGAGCTTTTTTCATGGTGGTCGATCGTGCCGCAATCTCCGGATCCTGGCTATTTCATGCAAAGGCATGGCCGCTTAGCCGTTCGCGCAGAAACTCGATGAAACGCTGCGTCTTGGCCGGTAGCAGACGCGTTTCAGTCATCGCGTAGACCGGGGTTGCCGGGCCTTCCCAGTCGGGGAGGATGCGCTGCAAGCGCCCGTGGGCGACATCTTCCGCAACGATTTCGGCCGGCAGGACGGCGATGCCCTGATCAAGGCTGGCAAGCCGCCGGATCAAGCCCACGCTGTTGAGCTGGAAGCGGCCGCCGACCGTGATCTCCAGCGCTTCATCCCCCTTGTGCAGCAGCCACACATTGGCTTTTCCGGAGCGGAAGCCGATGCACTCGTGCTTTGCCAGATCGCAGGGGTGTGAAGGCTCACCAAACTGCTCGAGATAACGCGGTGAGGCGTAGAGGCGGCATGCCAGGTTGGCGAGTTGCCGGGCAATCAGGTTGGAACTCGGTGGATGGCCCATGCGGATGGCGACATCGAAAGGCTCGGCGACGAGATCGACCACCCGTGGGGTCAGGTCCAAGTCGAAGCTGATGCCCGGATACAGGCGCGCAAACTCGGCAATCAGCGGCGCCAGGTAGATGTTCGCAAAATCCACTGGCAGGGAGGCGCGCAGCACACCGCTCGGCTGTGCCAGCAGCTCCCCCAGCTGCTCGTGCGCCAGCTTGGCCTCATCGACGATGCGTTTGCAGCGCTCGAAGTAGATCTGGCCCGCTTCGGTCAGCTCGATCCTGCGGGTCGTCCGGTGCAGCAGCCGCAGGCCGATGGCCTTTTCGAGGGCGCTGATGCGGCGGGACACCGTCGAGTTGGGGATGCCGACCGCCTCCGCCGCATGGCGAAAGCCCTTCGCCTTGACCACCTCCACGAACAAGGCCATGTCATTCAATAGTTTCACTTACATTGCCCCATCATTGGATCAATCATTTCGATTTTAGCCACTTTATCGCGAATTCGAGTTGGCAGATCATGGCTTCACCTTAACTTCACTCAGGATTGCCCCATGAGCCAGCTCTTCACTCCCGTTCGTATCGGCCGCCTTACGCTGCAAAACCGTCTGGTCATGGCACCGATGACCCGTTCGCGTTCCGACGACAACGGCACCCCGAGCGATCTGGTGGCCACCTATTACAGCCAGCGCGCCAGCGCCGGTCTGATCATTACCGAAGGCGTTTTCCCGTCGGCCATGGGCAAGGGTTATGTGCGCACGCCGGGCATCGAGACCGATGCCCAGGTCGCGGCCTGGAAGAAGGTGACCGAGGCCGTTCATGCCAAGGGTGGCCGGATCTTCATGCAGCTGATGCACTGCGGGCGCATCTCGCATCCGTCGCTGCTGCCAAACGACGCCCAGCCCGTCGCGCCGTCGGCGCTCAAGCCGGCCGGCCAGACCTGGACCGCCAGCGGCTTGCAGGATTTCGTGACCCCTCGAGAACTCAGTCTGGAAGACATCGCCGGCGTGATCGAGGACTACCGCCTCGCCACCCGCCGGGCCCTGGCCGCCGGCTTCGATGGCGTCGAACTGCACACCGCCTCGGGCTACCTGCCCGAACAGTTCCTGTCGTCCGGCAGCAACCAGCGCCAGGATCAATACGGCGGCTCGGTGGAAAACCGCGCCCGCTTCGTGCTGGAGGTGCTGGCCGCCATGGTTGCCGAGGCCGGCGGGGATCGCGTCGGGATCAAGATTTCGCCGGAGATGGGCTTCAACGACATCACCGACGCCAATCCCCAGGAGACCTACACCTATCTGGTCGAGCAAGTGCGCGGCCTCGATCTGGCCTACCTGCACGTCGCGCTGTTCGGCGCCAAGGTCGATTACCACGCCTTGCTGCGCCCGCTGTTCAACGGCGCCTACCTGATTGGCGGCGGCCTGGACCAGACTGGCGCGGAAGCCGTGCTGGCCGATAAGCGGGCCGACGCGACGGTATTCGGTGGCGCCTTCCTGTCCAACCCGGATCTGCCCGAGCGTTTCCGCCAGGGCCTTCCCCTCAACACCCCGGACAAGAACACCTTCTATTCGCCGGGCGCCGAGGGCTACACGGACTATCCGTTCGCCAGCGGGACCAACGCCAATTGAGGGACGCCGCCATGCGCGAGATTGCCCATTTGCAGCACATGAACATCGGCAGCGGCTTTCGTGCCTTTGCGCTGCGCGGTGGCGAGATGGCCAGGCCAATCGACCCCTTTCTGGGTGTTGATCACGCCTGGATGAGCGCCGCCACCTTCCAGACGCACCCGCATGCCGGCTTCTCCGCGGTGTCCTACCTGTTTCTCGATTCGGAAACGGGTGTCCGGAACCGGGATTCGCTGGGCACGCGCAACCTCATTCAGCCTGGCGGCCTGCACTGGACCGCCGCCGGTCGCGGAGTGGTGCATGACGAGGTGCCTGTCCACACGGGCAAGACCGTTCATATGCTGCAGATCTTCGTCAATCTGGCGGTCGAAAAACAGGACGCCGAGCCTTTCTCGCTCAGTCTTGAGCCGCAGGATGTGCCGGTCATGCACCTGCCCGGGGTGAAGCTTCGCGTTCCGCTGGGCTCCTTTGGCGAGGCACGCTCGTCACTGCGTCCGCCCACCGATGTCTGCCTGCTGGACATCTCGCTCGACGAGGGCGCCAGCCTGGCCGTTCCGGTGTCGCCCGGCCACAGCGCTTTCATCATGCCGATCTTCGGCGCGGTGGAGATCAACGGTGAACCGTTCGATGCCAGCGACTCGGGATTGCCGGTGTTCCAGGCCCAGGCCACGTCCCATGACATTACGCTGGAGGCGACGCGGGGGAGTGCCAAGGTCGTCGTCTTTTCTGGCCTGCCGCTCAATCAGCCGGTGCACTGGCAGGGGCCGCTGGCCCTGGCTTCCGCCGAAGCTCTGGCTGCACGGATTACCGCGTACCAGCGCGGGGAGTTCGGGTCTGTCTGACCCTATCAATTCTGCAAGGAGAAAAACATGCGCTTCGCAAGATTTACCGCTGACAATGCCGCCATGCTGCTGATCGACCATCAGGTTGGCACTATGGGCTGGGTCAAGTCGATTTCGTTTGAAGAGATGAAACGGAATGCGCTGATGCTGGCGCAGGCCGCCCGCATCCTGAAAATGCCGGTCGTGCTGACCTCCAGCATGGAGGAATACGCCCAGGGCCCCCTGCTGAGCGAACTGGAATCCATCCTGCCCGCTGAATTTGCGGCACGCGTCAAACGCTTCGGCATCGTCAATGCCATGGATGACGAAAACTTTGCCGCAGCGGTCAAGGCGACCGGGCGCAGGAAACTCATCATTGCCGGCGTCACCAATGACGTGTGCACGGTTTATCCGGCCCTTAGCCTGGTGGGGGACGGCTTCGAGGTGCAGGTCGTTGCCGATGCGGGCGGGTCGCCGACCAGTATGGCCGATGACATTGCCTTGCGCAGGATGGCGCAGGCCGGTGTAACGCTAACCAGCACCAACCAGTTGATTGCCGAGCTGGCCGGCAGCTGGGTGACGCCTGAAGGTGGCGAGTTGATTCAGGTGATGATGCCTGCGCTGCAGGCCTGAGTTTTCTTGCCGATTTTCACGAAAACCGTGTGAGGTCTGAGTCGAATCATCAGAGATCTCATGAAATTCATCAGACGCTTGATGATTCTTATGAGACCGCTGATGCCAATCATCCAGGTGTTGATGAGCGTCGTCAGCGCTCTGATGGTCGTCATCAGGCGCTTGATGATTGCCATCCAGGGTTACACGACAATCATGGAGGCCTGAGTGATGGCCACCCAGGCCTCGACGAAAATCGCTCAACACTGCCTGGCAGTCGTCCACTTCTCCAGTCGCTCGAACAACTCGTTCGCGTTGATCGGCTTGGCGATGTAGTCGTCCATGCCGGCGTCGATGCAGCGCTCCCGGTCGCCGGTCATGGCGTTGGCGGTCATGGCGATGATCGGGACCCGGGTCGCCCCGGCTTCCTGCGCGCGGATACGCCGCGTGGCCTCCAGCCCGTCCATGACCGGCATCTGCATGTCCATCAGCACGACGTCGAAGTGCTTGTGGCGGAAGGCTTCGAGGGCCAGCGCCCCGTTCCCGGCAATCTCGACGGCATAGTTTCGGCGCGTCAGCAGTACCGTGGCGACCCGCTGGTTGACCGGGTTGTCTTCCACCAGCAGAACACACAGCCCTGATGCCGGGTCTTCCATTGCGCTGGCCTGGCTGCCCGGGTGTTGTGCCGCTGGCTCAGGGCACAGCAGCGGCTCTGGCATTTCCGCAAGCCGACATGGCAGCATGAAGTAGAAGGTCGAGCCGCGTCCCGGTTCGCTGTCCAGCCAGATCCTGCCGCCCATCAGTGTGCTGAGGCGACTGGAGATCGACAGGCCCAGCCCGGTTCCGCCGAACTTGCGGGTGGTGGACGTATCTTCCTGCGAGAAGGCGTCGAAGACGTATTTTTGCGCCTCCGGGGTGATGCCGATGCCGGTGTCCCGTACGGCAAAGCGCAGCCATTCCTGCCCCCGGTCATCCGCTTCCCGCTGCACGGTCAGCATAACCTCGCCCTTCTCGGTGAATTTGACGGCATTGCTGAGCAGGTTGAGGAGAATCTGCTGGATGCGGATGGGGTCGCCCGTTACCTGCTGCGGAACGCCGACGTCGATGAGGCAATCGACCTTCAGGCCCTTGCCCGTGCCGCGCAAGGCAATCGGACGCAGGGTCTCGTGCACCAGCCCGGGCAGATTGAAACCGACGCTTTCGATGTCGAGCTTGCCGGCTTCGATTTTTGAGAAGTCGAGGATGTCGTTGATGATGATGAGCAGCGAATTCGACGAGGCACGCACGGTGTCGAGGTAATCGCGCTGCTCGTCGGTGAGCGCTGTGTCCAGGGCCAGCTCGGTCATGCCGATGATGCCGTTCATCGGGGTGCGGATCTCGTGACTCATGTTGGCCAGAAAGTCGCTCTTGGCGCGGTTGGCTGCTTCGGCCGTGTCGCGCGCCTGCTCCAGCGCGATGCGGCTCGCCTCCCGTTCGTCCACCAGGCGGCGGATGGCCAGGGACAGCGCACCGATGTCTTCTTCCGGCGTGGCCCCCGGCGCCGCCGGCAGCGTTTGCAGATCGGCCAGCAGCTTACGCAGGGAAACCAGGGCCTGTTCCCGGCTCGCCAGTTCCTGGCGCAGGCGGGCGGCGGTCTGGTTGAGCACGTCGAACATGGGCCGGAACTCCAGCGGCAGATCGGCCAGCTGTTGCGCATTGTCGCTAGCCCGGCTGGCCGATTCATGGGGCTCGAAATGACGAACCCGGTCGAGGGAGCCAAGCCAGTGCTTGAGCGGAAACCAGATCAGCGCCAGGCCACCGGAGAAGCCGACCAGGGTCAGCAACAGGGCCGAGCGAAAGAGCTTCCACAACCCGCCGGCAATGAAATCCACGTCAAAGGCCAGACGCAGCACACCGTAGTCGCGCCCGCCCGCCGAGATGACGCGGTTAACTTCGTAAAGGCGTTCCGCCACCTTGTCGCGCAGCCAGCCCGGCGCTTCGGCCTCGGGGATCAGGCGGTTGTCGCTGTGCATGCCGCCACCGGACAGATCGATGAAGTTGGCCGAGGTGAACTGCGAACCGAGTATGGATTTTTCGAGGGTCCGCTTGATCGTGTCGTAGTCGCCAATGACGGCGCTGTCGGAGATCGTCTGAGCCGTCACCTCGATCAGCATGGTGGCCGACTGCTGGGCTGTTTCCAGCTCCTGGACAAACTGGTACTGGTAAAAAAGGGCGAGGCCGAGGCCGACAAAAATCAGCAGCGTCGCCGAATACAGCGCATAGATGCGCGCCACCAGCGACTGCGGCAACAACCTGATGAGCTTGCCCACGAGCGTCTGGCCGGGGTCTCAGCGCAAACCTGCCGGAGCGCTCTGGTAGAACTTGCGGTAGGAGACGTAATCGCTGCTACTGGCAGGGATGAAATAGGCGTCGCTGCTGAGCCCGACTTCCTGCGAGGCCTTGTGCAGGATTTCCTGCCCGCGCGGATCCTTGTGCATGCTCAGGAAGGCGCTGGCGACGGCTTTCAGGTCTTTCTCCGGCACCTTGCCGGCGGCCATCAGGGCCAGGTCGTGGTAGGGCTCGGAGGTCCACAGGACGCGGAACTTCTTGTTCTCGCGGGCGGTGTAGCCCTCGATCAGCATCGAGTTGCTGCCGACGGCCTTGGCCTTGCCGGCAAACATCTGGGCGATGGCGGCGTTCTGGTTGCCACCGAAAACAGCCTTGATGTCGACGCCTTTTGACTGCAGGTGGGCCGATGGCACCTTGTAGCCGATAAAGGCTTCGGGGCCGGCAAAGGCCACTTCCTGGCCCTTCAGCTCATCGATGCGGGTAATCGGCGAATCGGCCGGCACGGCGATCTGGCCGTGCAGCGGTGGTGCGTTGCGGCGGCCGAAGACTTTCCAGCCGAGGGTTTCGCGCTCGGGGCTGAAGAGGTGGTTGGTGAATACGAATTCGACTTCCTGGGCCAGCACGTAGCTGGTCGTATCGGCCGAGGTGCGCCCGATTTTGAGCTGCAGCTTGACCCCGCTCTTGTCCGAAACGTACTGGATGATCGGGTTCCAGTAAGCCGCCGTCTTGTTGATGTCCCATTGATTGACCGGCGAGAAGCGATAGCTTGCCTCATCGGCAAAAGCAGGCAGGGAGCCCAGCATGAGCATGGAAGTGACAGCAAGACGGCGCAACATCTCTAACCTCTTCGGCAGGCGGGTGATCATTATCGCATTGAAGGCCCGGGCGGCCAGCGCTCAGGGCGACAGGCGCTCCCTGTGCCACAGGCCGTCGTCGGCCAGCCGGTAGGCCATCCGGTCGTGCAGCCGGGAAGCCCGGCCCTGCCAGAACTCCCAGTAGTCCGGATGCAGCCGGTAGCCGCCCCAGTGGGGTGGGCGGGGCGGGTTGAGTCCGAACTTGAGGGCGTATTCGGCGGCACGGGCGACGATAGTGCCGCGACCGGCGATGGGCTGGCTCTGGTTCGAGGCCCACGCGCCAATGCGGTGGCTGAGGGGACGGCTGGCGAAATAGGCGTCGGACTCTTCGGGCGCAAGCTTTTCGACACGGCCTTCGATGCGCACCACCCGTTCCAGCTCGACCCAGTGGAATTGCAGCGCGGCAAAGGGATGCGCTTCCAGCTCCTCGCCCTTGCGGCTGGCGTAGTTGGTGTACCAGACGATGCCGCGCTCGTCGTAAGCCTTGATCAGCACCACACGGGTGGACGGGCGGCCGTCGGCGCCCACGGTGGCCACCGTCATCGCGTTGGGTTCGGGCAGCTTCTTGTCGAGGGCTTCGGTGAGCCAGACGCCAAACTGATGCAACGGGTCGTCGGTGGCTTCATGGTCGTCGAGGCTGCCCTTGTCGTAGCTTTGACGCAGGTCGGCGAGGGGGGGCTTGTTGCTCATCGGGGACTCCTCCGGAGGATGGATCCGCTACGGGGCGGCAGCGTCAGGGCTTTTTCTTCCAGCCCGGCCGGCACGCCTCGTGCAGATAAGTCAGGGCGTGGGCCTGGATGTCGTCGTCGAGCTTTACGCCGGCTTCCGGGCCGAGGTCTTCCTGCCACAGACGCAGCACGTCGGCCTGGTATTCGAAGGGCACCACGGTTTCGATGAAGGCTTCGACGGCCTTGTCATCGAAACCGGCATCGCGAAAGTGCTGCCAGATTGCGATGGCGTCCTTCTTGCGCAGCACCGGGGTCGGCTCGAGGCCGGTCGCGACCATCAGCAGCGCCGTGCACTGCACGTCAGTGTGATCGCCGTGGCCGCCGGTGATGCGCCGCCATTCCTCTTCCATCGCCTTGTCGTGGTGGGTGACTTCATCCACATCGCTGGCATCGAAGAAGAACAGGCCGGAAAAGCGCTCCTGACGGCGATACAGGTCGATGGCCTCATGACCGCGGATGAGGGCCAGCACGTCGCTGAGAAAATGCTCCCGCGCCCGGTCGAGCAGGGCCTGCAGCGCTGGCGGGGCTTCTTCGCGCCACGCGTCGAGCAGGGAGAAATCGTGTTTGCGCTTTTTGCGCGCGGCTTCGTGCAACTTGGTAAAACGCTCGCCGCTGAAAAAGCCTTTCGGATTCTTCTCGGCAAACAGCACCAGCAGGACGCTATTGACGACCGAATCACAGGACACATGCCAGCCCTGCACCTCGTCGCGGCTGACGCCGAACTTGCCGGCCAGCCAGTAGCTCAATTCATGCAGGTTGTGGTTCTTCTCGCGGGCCTTGCGCTCCAGCAGGTAGCGCGCAAACGTCATCGGCTCGTCGAAGGTCCACCGCGACAGGAACACCTTTTCGTCCTCGTTGAGGGCGTTGGGGGGCTCCAGAAAACTGTCGGTGGGCAACTTGAGCAGGCCGCGCAGACGTTCGGCGCCAGCCTTCGACAGGGCCAGCAGGCTCTTGTCGCGCAGCAGACGGGCAGCGGCATCGAGTTGCCCACCGGCCTCCGCTTCGAGGGCCAGGCCGACCAGCGTGACCAGCCGGGTGCGCGCCGCTTCAAGTTCGGGGCGCAGGTTGGCCGTGCCGAAGAAGCCGGCCAGCTGCACGATTCCCTTGGCCCCTTCGCGCCTGATCGACGCCAAACGTGCCTCGTCGACCAAACCCTCTTTCAGGGCGTGGCCCAGCACCCGTTCGAAATAGGGACGCGCATCAACTTTGGCAACGGCGGTTTCACTGAACATCGTCAGATCGCGGACTCGTCGTCGTCTTCGTCGAGCTTGGGTACACCGGGCTCGCCGGATTCGGCTACGGGCATGTTGGCGGCTTCATTGGCCCGCGCGATGCGGTCGCGGATCTCGATGATCAGCAGTTCGAAGGTATCGGTGAATTCGTGGCGTAGCACCCAGGCCGTTTCCATCCAGTCGGAATCGGCGACTTCGGAACGCGACATGCGCACCCGCACCATTTCGATGGCGTCGCCAATCTCGAGACCCTGGTCGAGGTCGTCACGCTGCTCGGCATCCCAGGTGGACACGCGCTTGGGCGCAAAGGCACGCTCGGCATCCGAGTCCTTCTCGAAAACGCCGTGGTAGGCCAGGGTTTGCAGGGCGTCGTATTCGTCGGTGAAGTAGTCGGCCAGCAGGCGCACGCCTTCGTCGTGCTCGGCCAGGCATTCGAGCACCTCGGCGCAGGCCGGACCGGTGCGATGCATCACCGAGTTCATCGTGTTGCGCAGGCGCGGCACGTATTTCTCGATCGGCTCGCCGTATTTGCGCTCGAGCAGAATCGCCTCGACGAACTGCTCGGGGCTGACCACCAGGTTGATCACCGATTCCTTGCTGGTGTCGAATTCGCGCATCAGCGCCAGCACGTCCTTCGGCGCCATTTCGTCGAGCACGCTGACTAGCGCGTGATCGCCTTCCTTCTCGGCGATGGCCACCAGAAAGGATTCGGCCTCCGCAATTTCACCGGACAGGATCAGGGCTTTCGCCTGTTGGATGACGGGGTGAGTCATGGGCAATCTCGCTTATCGGTCAATGGCATCGAAGCCCTGCTCGGACATCCAGCCTTCACCGGATTCACTCAGGTCTTCGCTATCGTCTTCATCTTCGTCGTCCACGGCGGACGCAGCCTGCGGACGGCGCAGGTCTTCGGTCAGCAGCCATTCGAGGACCACGGTGGTGACGAGGAAGGCATCGCCATCGGCTTCGTCGGCATTCAGGCAGGCATCGATCAGCGGCAGCGCCCACGGAGCAATCACGAGGGTTTTGGCCAGCTCTTTCCAGCGCGGGAAACCCGGCATCCCCGGCGTGCTGCGGGACGCCTTGTCGAGCATCTTGCGGTCATTGAGCTTGAAGGCGCCGTGAAAGGCCGGGGCGACCATTTCGGGCGCCTCTTCGAGCATCGGCATCAGGTATTCAAAGGATTGACGCTTTTCCTGCAGACGCTTCTTGAGCACATCCTTGCCTTCCGAATCGGAACGCAGGTCGTCAATTTCGCTGGAATAGCGCTCGGCCAGATCTTCAAAATAAATAGAGGTCACGAAATAGCTTTTTCAATGTAGGAGTTCCAGAGGGAGGCGGCTTCCTCCAGCGGATCGTCAATCAGATTGCGACGGCGCTGCAAATCGTGTTCCTGCCGTTTGCCTTCATCGGAGAGAAGGTCGTAGGCCATTTGCGCTTCGCGAAAGCGCGCTTCCGCATTCGGTGACGGATTCTTGTCCGGGTGGTACAGCCGCGCCGCCTTGCGATAGGCCGTTTTAATGGCATCGAGCGGCGCGGTCGGCGAAACACCCAGAATATCGTAGGGATCTCTCATTTAATGTCCACGGAGCACGGCAGATCGACAGCCGGCGATTTTAACACGCTGACGCAGCGCGACTTTTTTGCTTCAGTCGGGAGGGTTGCCGGCCAGCACGCGGTAGCACGGGTTGTATTTCTTGCCCGGCAGCTTCATGCGGCCCTGGGCCACGAAGGACGCCAGCAGCGCATCCATCGGCCCCATGATCGCCGGTTCGCCGTAGATCTCGAAACTGCCGTGCTTTTCGATCTCGCGGATGCCCTCGTTCTTCACATTGCCCGCCACCACCCCCGAAAAGGCGCGCCGCAGGTTGGCCGCCAGCAGGTGGGTCGGCTGGTTCTTGTGCAGCTTGAGGGTGCGCATCCTTTCGTGGGTCGGCCGGAAAGGCTTCTGGAATTCGTGCTCGATGCGCAGCAGCCAGTTGAAGTAATAGGCATCGCGCTTTTCCTTGCGGAAGGCGCGCACTTCCTCGATGCCAACCTGCATGACCCGCGCCACCTCGGCCGGATCGTCAACGATGATCTTGTAGCGCTTTTGCGCCTCGGCCCCGAGGGTTTCGCCGATGAAGCGGTCAATCTGCACGAAATACTCGGCCGCGCTCTTCGGGCCGGTAAACACCAGCGGAAAGGGCAGCTCGGCGTTGTCGGGATGGAGCAGGATGCCGAGGATGTAGAGAATTTCCTCCGCCGTGCCGGCTCCACCCGGAAACACCACGATGCCGTGGGAGGTGCGCACGAAAGCCTCCAGGCGCTTCTCGACGTCGGGAAAAATCACCAGTTCGCTGACGATGGGGTTGGGTGCCTCGGCAGCGATGATGCCCGGCTCGGTAAAGCCCAGGTAGCGGCCGTTCGTGATGCGCTGCTTGGCGTGGGCCAGAGCGGCGCCCTTCATCGGCCCCTTCATGGCGCCCGGCCCGCAGCCGGTGCAGATGTCGAGGCCACGCAGGCCCAGCTGGTGACCGACCACCTTGGTGTAGTCGTATTCCTCGCGGCTGATCGAATGCCCGCCCCAGCACACCACCAGGTTCGGCTGGTTCATCGGCTGCAGGATGCCGGCATTGCGCAGGATGTGGAACACCGCGTCGGTAAGGCCTTCCGAGCTCCCGAAATCGAACTTCGGGTTGCCGCCGATCTCGTTGTTCACATAGACGATATCGCGCAATACGGTGACCAGATGCTCCTGGATGCCCTTGATCATCTTGCCGTCTACAAACGCACTGGCCGGCGCTGCCGTGATGTCGAGCTTGATGCCGCGCTCCCGCTGGAGGATGCGGATATCGAAGGATTTGTAGCGTTCCAGCAGCTCCTTGCCGTCATCCAGCTCGTTGCCGCAGTTGAGCACCGCCAGCGAACAGTTGCGGTACAGCTCGTGCAGGCTGCCATGGCCCTTGTGGGACAGCTTGGCCGCTTCGCTCCTGGAAAGCACTTCCAGACGACCGGTGGGGGAGACTTGTGCGTCGACGACTTCGTATTCCATGGCGGGGCTCTCGTGGTCGTGGGATCGTTGGCAGGCGCCAATCGTAGCGCGATTCGCGGAGAAAGGCAGAGCCTGCCGACTACACCGTTTGGCAGATAAATCCGGCGTTTCCCGTTGCTGCCGTTTCATTGGGTGATAATCGGAAGCGCTGGCGATTTCGCCGGCAAGACGAAGCAAAGGAAATCACAAGTATGAAAAGCACCGACCTGGAGAAAAACAAGGGTTTGAAAATCAATGGAAAAATGGGTGCGGCCGGCGTTCCCAACCGCTTCGGCACTGGCGCAGCCAGCGCGTCCGACAAGCGTGAACAACGCCAGCAGGAACGGGCCCTGGGCCAGGTTCCCTTTGCCTGCAAGCTGCCGATCGATCTGGTGAAACAACTCCAGGAACGTGGCGCTGCCCACGAAGGCGGAATGAACGCCCTCATGACCGAACTGATCACCAAGGCACTCGCCAGCGCCTAAGCGCGTCGGCGGGTCATCCTCAAGCGGCGGCCCGCCGCAGCCACGCACTCGCCCCATCCACCGCAATGGCCATCGCCAGCATGGCCAGGATCACCGTGCTCGCCTGGGCTTCGTGGAACAGGGACAGGCTGTAGTAGAGCAGGGCGCCGAGACCACCGGCCCCGACAAAACCAAGAATCGCCGCCATCCGGATGTTCATCTCCCAGCGATACAGGCCGTAGGCCAGCCACTGCGATGCCACCAGCGGCAGGGTGCCGTAGAAGAAGCTCGCCAGTGCCGGCGCACCGCCACCGACCAGCGCCTCAGCTGGCGCCGGCGGGGTGTTTTCAAGGGCTTCGGCAAACAGGCGGCCAAGCACGCCGGTGGTGTGCAGGGCCAATGCCAGCGTGCCGGCAAAGGGACCGAGGCCGGCGGCCAGCACCATCAGCGTGGCCCACACCAGTTCCGGCACCGAACGCAGCAGGTTGAGAATGAAGCGCGCGCCCATCCGCGCCGCAACACCGTGCCGTCCGGCCGCCGGCAAGGCCAGCAGCGCCCCGACCAGCGCCGCCAGCAGCGTGCTGAGCAGCGAGATGGCGAGGGTTTCCAGCGTCGCAAAACCCACCTTGGCGAGAAAGTCCGGCGACAGATCGGGCGGAAAGAAGCGCTTCACGAAGCTCACCGCCTCGTCCACCGCCGAGCCCGAAAACAGCGCTCCGAGAGGCATGTCGAGGTAGGCGAAGCTCGCCCCCACCGCCGCCAGCACCAGGGCCACGGCAAACAGCGCACCAACGGAAACGCCCGCCCTCATCGCATCGCCCCCGTGGGTCGGACTTCAGTCCGACAACACGCGTCATCGAAGGCTCTTGTCGGACTGAAGTCCGACCCACGGGGGCTCATGCCAGCCTCCGGCGCAGCAATTCGCTGAGGGCGTCAGCCGCCAGCACCAGTACCAGGAAGGTCGCCAGAATGCTCGCCGCCTCACCACCGTTGAGCATTTTCATCGACTGGTCCATCAACTGGCCAAGCCCGCCGGCGCCGACAAAACCCATCACTACTGACGCGCGCACCGCGCATTCCCAGCGATACACGGTGTAGGACACCAGCTCCCGCGCGGCATTGGGCAACAGGCCGTAGCACAGCGCAGCCAGGCGGCCGCTGCCGGCTTCGAGCAGGGTGCGCACCGGACGGGCGTCGCTGGATTCGAGGATTTCGCCGTACACCTTGCCGAGCATGCCGCCGTAGGTGATACCCAGGGCCAGCACGCCGGCCGCTGCGCCAAGACCGAAGACGCGCACAAAGAGCAGCGCCCACACCAGCTCCGGCACGCCGCGCAACACGGCCAGAACACCCCGGGCCAGCGCCCGGATCAACGTGCCCAACCAGCCGCCGCGCCCCGGCCCGAGGCGGGCGATGGACAGGCTGCGGGTCAGGATCAGGCCGAGGGGGACCGCCAGCAGCACGGCCAGCGCAATGCCGGCGGTGGCCATCGCAAGGGTCTCGACGGTGGCCTTGCCGAGCAGGGCAAGAAAATCCGGCGCGGTTTCCGGGGGCAGGAAGCCCGCCACGAAATGCCCCATCGCATTCAGATTGCCGGCCTCGAACAGCGCCGCCGGCTTGAATTCGGCCAGCTGCAGCAGCGGCCACAGCAGCACCAGCGCAGCGAGGGTCCAGCCCAGGCGGGGCAGGGCGGCCGGATCTCGCACGGCAGTGCTCATCGCCACACCCCCCGTGGGTCGGACTTCAGTCCGACAACACACGCCATCGAAGGCCCATGTCGGACTGAAGTCCGACCCACGAAATCGTTCATGCGCAGCGCAGCGGGGGCAGATCGACGATGGCTGGTGCCTCGTCCGGTGCCACCGATCCGGCCAGTGGCAGGCCGCCTTCAGCCGCGTAAAGCTCGCGCAGCAAGGCTTCGGTGACGGATGCGGCCGGCAGGTCGAAGAGGATGGCGCCGTCCTTCACCCCGACCACCCGCGGAAAGTGGCGCAGGGCCAGGTCCACCGCGTGCAGGCTGGCCACCAGGGTCACGCCGCGGCGAACCGCCTCTTCGTTGAGCAAGGCCACGGTGAGTTCGGAAAGGGCCGGGTCCATGGCCGACACCGGCTCGTCGGCGAGCAGCAGGTCGGGCTTCTGGTACAGCACCCGGGCCAGCGCCACGCGCTGGAGCTGGCCGCCGGACAGGCGGTCGCAGCGCTCGTAGAGCCGGTCCGCCAGGTCGAGGCGGGCCAGTTCGGCCTGGGCGCCCTGCGGGTCGGCGGGCAGCACCAGCGAGGCCAGGGATTTCCACAGCGGCCACTGGCCGAGCCGACCAGCCAGCACGGCGGTCACCACCCGCTGCCTCGGCGGGATCGGCGGCGACTGGTGCACCAGCCCGATGCGCGCCCGCAAGCCGCGCAGCTTTCGCGGCGAGCACGCCCACGGTTCCCCGTCGAGCAGGCGCACACACCCTTCGCCAGGGCGCAGGGACGCGGCGATGACCCGCAGCAGGGTCGTCTTGCCGGCCCCCGAGGCGCCGATCAGGGCCAACCGTTCGCCCGGCGCCACCTGCATGTCGACACCGGCGAGCGCCCGGAAACCGTTGGCGTGGGTCAGCCCGACGCCTTCGAGGGTGAAACCCATGATGATTCCGGGTCGGCTTACTTCAGCAGACCGGCCGCGTGGGCGGCCGCTTCGATGCCCTTGTAGTTCTCCGCCTTGGTGGGGATGAACTTGCTGGCCCGCTGCAGGGCCATGATTTCCTTGTGGGCCGGGTTGGCCGGGTCGAGCTTGAGGAAGGCCTGGGTGATCTTGGCCTGGATCTTCGGGTCGAGGTCGCCGCGCACCGTCCAGTTGTAGTCAAAGTAGGG
This sequence comes from Zoogloea oleivorans, assembly GCF_008107625.1. Lineage (GTDB taxonomy): Bacteria > Pseudomonadota > Gammaproteobacteria > Burkholderiales > Rhodocyclaceae > Zoogloea > Zoogloea oleivorans. The sequence continues at coordinate 125,879 of NZ_SDKK01000009.1, read as the reverse complement.
CGGCGTGGTGGCAAAGACGCGCACCTTGCTCGTATCCACCTTCTTCTGCTCGACCAGCTTGTCCCACACCGAGGCGTTGAGCACCCCGGCGTCCACCTTGCCGGCCTGCACGAAGGCGACGGTGGCGTCATGGGCGCCCGAGAAGGCCACGTTCTTGAAGTCCTTGTCCGGATTCAGGCTTTCGAGGCTCAGGAAGTAGCGCGGCATCAGGTGGCCGGAGGTGGAGGAGGGCGCACCGAAGGCGAAAGTCTTGCCCTTCAGGTCGGCCAGGCTGTGGATGCTGTCGCTGGCGGTGATGAATTTCGAGGTGAATTTCGAATCCTCGACGCGCTGGACCAGGGGTACCGCAGTGCCGTTGGTGCGGATCTTGGCCTGGACGAAGGTGAAGCCGCCAAACCAGGCCAGGTCGATCTTGCGGGTTGCCAGCGCTTCGACCACGGCGGCGTAGTCGGTCACCGGCACGAAGCTGACCTTCATCCCGGTTTCGGCTTCCAGGTAGGCGCCAAGGGGGGCGAACTTGCGCTGCAGTTCGGTGGGCGCTTCGTCGGGAATCGCAGAAACCCGCAGCACGTCCTCGGCCTGGGCGGCGAAGGGCAGGCCGGCAACGGCGGCAAGAACGGAAACAGCACAGGCACGCAGCAGCGCGCGCCGCGGGAAGGGCACGGAATTCATGGAAAGCTCCTCAAGGGGGTGCGCACTGAAGCGGCACCAGCCGCCGGGACGGGCAGGAGATCGGCCCCGGCTTACATTTCGGGGGAAGCCCCCGCGGATGAATCAAAGCGGTACACAGACCGCGGGGCGGACTATAGCGGCGGCAAGCGGCGCTGTACAGGCGCGCCGGACCGCCGGCTCGCCATCCACCCGAACAGGGACAGCAGCGCCAGCCCGCCGCCGATCAGCAGGATGCCGGCGATCTCGCTGGTCTTGAAGTCCTCGCCCAGCGTCAGCCGCGACGACAGGATCGCCACCACCGGCGTCCCGAGCACCGACAGACTGGCTTCCCAGGCCGGCACGCGGTCGAGGATCCAGATCCACAACCACCAGCACAGCGCCACGCTGGCCATCGACAAAAAGCTGATGATGGCGATGTAATCGGACGACCAGTCGGTGGCGCGCTCCGGCACCAGCGCCGCCAGCACAACCAGCGGCACCGAACCTACGATCATCTGCCAGGTGGTCAGCACCAGCAGATCCACCGGCTGACGGCTGCGCAGGCGCTTGATGAGGATGGTGCCGACGGCCCAGCACAGCGCCGCGCTGAGGCCGAGAAACTTGCTGAACAGGCTGGCGTGCATGTTCCACGGCGCGATGATCAGCAACAGGCCGGCCAGCGTGCTGCCGGCGGCGATCCACTGCTTGCCGCGCACCCGCTCACCCAGAATCGGCCAGGCCAGCAGCAGCGTCCAGATCGGCATCGTGAAGATGAGTACCGCCGTCTTGCCCGGCCCGCCTTCCACCAGCGCCCAGGTCTGGAAGGCCACGAAGCCGGTGACCTGCACCAGCCCGATGGCCAGCGTCGGCCCCGGCGCCACCAGGCGCAGCGAGCGCCCGGTAAGCTTGACCGCCAGCACCAGCGCCAGTGCGCCGCCGACGCAGCGCTGGGCCGCCAGCGCAAAGGGCGAGGCGTAGGCCAGGCCCTGCTTGAGCAACACCCAGGTGTAGCCCCAGGTACAGGACAGGACGATCAGGGCCAGCGCCGGCAACCAGCGTGCAAGGGAGGGTGCCGGAATCACTCCTCCGTCTTGCGCGGACGCCGGCTACGCGCAGCGGGTTTGCGAGCCGGCTTGGCGGCAGTTTCAGCAGATGCCGGCGGGGCCGACGCTTCGCCAGATGCAGCGGATTCGGACGGCACGACTTCGGTAGTCTGATCTGCCGTCTTGCGTCCGCTGCGCCCTTTTCGACGCGTCTCCGTTCTGGCTTCGGGCTCGGCAACAGCGGGTTCGGCCACCAAGTCGGACGCCACTGCCTCCGGCGCTTGCTCCTTCGGCTTGCGGCTGCCCCTGCTGCGGCGACGCTCTTCCTTGGCGACTGGCGGGCTTGCCGCTTCAACCGGCGGCGCGGGTACAGCCGGCGCTTCAACAGCTTCCGGTACCGACGCAAGCTGCTCGACAGCCGGCTTGCGTTCGCCTCTCCCCCGACGCGGCGGGCGACGGGTCTCGGCCGGCTCGACGTGCTCGATGGGCGCGGAAGGCAACGCAAGCGGCTCGTCGCGGGCAGCAAACTCGGATTGGGCGACGTGCTCGGCATAGGCGGCTTCGAGTTCGCTCTGCGCCGTTGCCACGTTGTCGACGACGCTCTTGCGCGCGCCCCGGCCATTGCGCCGCGACGGGCGACGCTCGGCGGGAACGGGCACGACCTCGACGCCAGACTCCACCGTCTGCGCCTGTTCCACCACCGCCGACTCGCTGCGGGCGGCAGCACCGGAACGATAAACGTAAGTCCCTGATTTCTCGTCGCGGCCGAATTCCAGCAGGCCACGCGCCTGGGCTTCTTCGAGCAGGTTGCCGAAGGCCCGGAAGCCGTAGCGCCCCTCGCTGAAATCGGGCTTGCGGCGCTTGATCGCCTCCTTCAGCACCGACGCCCAGATCTTGCCGCTGTCGCCCCGTTCGGCCATCAGGGCCTCGAAGGTGGACACGGCCAGTTCGATGCCACGAGTCTTGCGACCTTCCTGCTCGTCCTTGCGGCCCTTCTCTTCGGCCGGGGAGCGCCGTGTGCTGGGCTGGGCTTCGCGCGGCTCGCGCTTGGCCGAGGTGCGCTGCATCTCGCGCACCAGGTCGTCGTAGAAGATGAATTCGTCGCAGTTGGCGATCAGCAGGTCGGAAGTCGATTGCTTCACCCCCACGCCAATCACCTGCTTGTTGTTTTCGCGCAGCTTGGAAACCAGCGGCGAGAAGTCGGAATCGCCACTGATGATGACGAAGGTATTGACGTGGGACTTGGTGTAGCACAGGTCGAGGGCATCCACGACAAGACGGATGTCGGCCGAATTCTTGCCGGACTGGCGTACGTGGGGAATTTCGATGAGCTCGAAATTGGCCTCGTGCATGGTGGCCTTGAAACCCTTGTAGCGCTCCCAGTCGCAATAGGCTTTTTTGACGACGATGCTGCCCTTGAGCAGCAGGCGCTCGAGAATCGGCTTGATGTCGAACTTCTCGAAATTGGCGTCACGCACGCCGAGCGCCACATTTTCGAAGTCGCAGAACAACGCCATGCTGACGTTTTCAGAAGATGAGGCCATGCTGTTCTCCAGTGAAATGCCGGACTGTTTGGTCACGCGGAAGCGAGGGTACCCGCAAATCAGCGCCCCGACTCATGTTCCGCTGGCGGCGCCACCTTGACCACCTCGGCCAGGGTGGTGGTTCCCGCGGCCACCTTGAGCGCGCCGGACAGGCGCAGAGGCTTCATGCCCTCGCGCACGGCCAGGTCACGCACCCGGGCGAGATCCACCTCGCCGCCCACCGCCTTCCGTACCTCCGGCGACATGAGCAGGATCTCGTACAAGCCGATGCGCCCCATGTAGCCGGTCATGCGGCATTCGATGCAGCCGATGGCGCGGTGGATGCGGGCCGGCCGGGTGGCCTTCCAGGGCGTCACCAGATGATCCCAGATCGCTTCTTCCTCGGGCGTCATCGGATGCGCCTGCTTGCAGTGCGGGCACAGGATGCGCACCAGGCGCTGGGCCATGATGCCGAGCAGCGTGGCGTTGAGCAGGTAGGCCGGCACGCCCAGGTCGAGCATGCGGGTGACCGCCGACGGGGCGTCGTTGGTGTGCAGCGTCGATAACACCAGGTGACCGGTGAGGGCTGCCTGGATGGCCATCTCGGCGGTTTCCAGGTCGCGGATTTCGCCGACCATGATGATGTCCGGATCCTGCCGCATCAGCGCCCGCACACCCTCGGCAAAGCCCAGGTCGATGGCCGGGTGCACCTGCATCTGGTTGAAGGCCGGCTCGACCATCTCGATCGGGTCTTCGATGGTGCACACATTCACTTCGGGCGTGGCCAGCTGCTTGAGGGTTGAATACAGCGTGGTGGTCTTGCCCGAACCGGTCGGGCCGGTGACCAGGATGATGCCGTTGGGGCGCCCGGAAATGGAATTCCAGCGCGCCTCGTCTTGCTCCGAAAAACCCAGTTCGGTGAGGTTGCGCACCAGCACCTCGGGATCGAAGATGCGCATCACCAGCTTTTCGCCAAAGGCGGTGGGCAGCGTGGACAGGCGCAGCTCGACTTCCTTGCCGCTGGTCACCCGCGTCTTGATGCGGCCGTCCTGCGGGCGGCGCTTTTCCACCACGTCCATGCGCCCGAGGATCTTGATGCGGCTGGTCATCGCCGTCATCACGCTCATCGGCATCTGGTACACCTGATGCAGCACCCCGTCGATACGAAAGCGCACCAGCCCCATGTCGCGCCGCGGCTCGATGTGGATGTCGCTGGCGCGCTGCTCGAAGGCGTACTGCCACAACCAGTCGACGATATTGACGATGTGCCGGTCGTTGGCGTCGAACTGGCGATTGACCTGACCCAGCTCGACCAGTTGCTCGAAGGACGAAGCGCCGCCATGGCCACCGCTCTGTGCCGCGTTCTTCACCGAACGGGCCAGGTTGTAGAACTCCACCAGGTAGCGCGCCACATCGGCCGGATTGGCCAGCACGCGGCGGATGTCCTTTTTGAGGATGCCGGCAACTTCCGCTTCCCACTCGCGCAGGTAAGGCTGGGTGGTGGCCACCACCACTTCACGCAGGCCCACCTGCACCGGCAGCACGCCAAACCGGGTCGCGTAGGCAGAGGACATCACTGCGGTGACGGCGGCAAAATCGATTTTCAGGGGGTCGATGCGCAGGTAATCCAGCTCCACCTTGCCGGCCAGCCATTCGGTCAACTCTTCGAGGGTCAGCACCCGGTGGGGCGGCAGCTTCGAGGGCCATTTCTGGCCGGCGATGAGGATCAACGGATGGATATCGGCGCTGCGCTGGGCCTGGCCCACGCGCAGGGCGTCGGCATCGGCCCGCTCGACAAGGCGATCGGCCACCAACAGGTCGAGTACCTCGAGCAGGGTGAGGCGGTGTTCAGGGGCGGTATTCCCCGTTTTTCGAGACGTGGACGGCATCGGCAGGCTTCGGCAGCAGACATGCCACCCGGAAGTGTCCGGACAGCTGGAGGGAGTCTACCCATCTGCCCGGAATTTATCGTGGAAATCGACGATACCGATTTTCAGATCGCAACTGCCGGACATTTGCCCATCTTTACCCACCTTGCCGGCCACCAGGGCCGACATCTCACCAGCCCCCCCGGTTGCCCCGGTCGTAGCCGCGATCATGGCGGCGCTCGTAACCCCGGTAAGGCATCGGCCGTGCCGGCGGCACCACCATGACGGGCGCGTCGGCATAGCCGTGATGACGGTGACCATGACCAGGACCGACGGGCAACACGACACAGCCTCCAAGGGACGCAGCGGCAAGAATGATGCAGATGAGGCGTTTCATGACTGACTCCGGGAAAGAACGTCTTCCTTCAACGCGCCGCGCATCAATCGGTTAGTAGAAAACGATCTCCAAATGTTGCGATAGCCGGCCAAACCCCTTGCCAATGACATATAAGTTGGCAGTAAAATGACAACGTCACTCAACCGGAGAAAACCATGAAGCGCATCCTGTCCCTCATCGGCCTCACCCTTGCCGGCATCAACCTGGCATTTGCAGCAGTGAACATCAACACCGCCACCCCGGGCGAACTCGACGGCGTAAAGGGCATCGGCCCCTCCAAGGCCCAGGCCATCGTCGATTACCGAACCAAGAACGGTCCCTTCAAGAGCGTCGACGACCTCAAGAACGTCAAGGGTTTCGGCGACAAGAGCATCACCAAGCTGAAGGACGAACTCAGCGTCTCCGGCGGAGCCGAAGCGGCCAAAAAGTAAGCCTGCCAGGCCCGGCTCCGCGCCGGGCCTGATCGATCAACACGCCGCTTTATCCGACGCACGCATGACGTCGGTGCAAAACGGGACTACCGTTGCGGGCATCCACCCCGTCCGCTTCCCGCACCGGAGAACCTCATGCCCCGCCGCCTTCTTCCCTTTCTCCTCGCCGGCCTTCTCACGGCCTGCGGCCTTGATGCTGCCAGCAGTGCCGCCACTGCCGCCAGACTCAAGGCCCGCGAGGCCGAACAGGCCCAGACCCTGAAGCAAAACATCGAGCAGCAACTTGACGCCGCCCGCCAGCAGGAAGAGCAGCGCCGCAAGGACGCCGAAGCCGCCAGCCGCTAAGGCCGGCGCTCGTCCTTCCCGCCAGGCCTGCCCTCGGGTAGATTGGCGGCTGAATCTCCCCGTCATGCAAGCCGGTGCGAAGTGGCGCCAGCTCGAAAGGAAGTCGCCCGTGATCGCCTCCACCCGCCGGGGCTTTGCCCTGATTCCTGTCCTGGTGGCACTGGCCATCACGCTGGCCGCCGGATTCTACTTTTTCACCCGCTCGAACCCCGGCGACGAAAGCGACGGCAGCAATGGCCCCTTCCGCCTGGTCGAGCTGGCCAACCGGGATTTCGACGGTTCCCCGGCCCTCGCCCTGACCTTCAGCCTGCCCCTCGACCCACGCCACGCCTACGACGGCGAGATCCAGGTCTTCGAGATGCCCCCGCGGGACGGCGAGGTGACCGGCACCGGCACTGACGGCGACAACGATGGCGAAGGTGGCGACAGCCAGACCGCCAACGCCCAGGCCGCCGCTCCGGTCAGTACCGATCCCAAGGACGTGGCCACCGACGGCGGCAAGCAGGTCAAGGGCGCCTGGACAGTCGGCGACAATCCGCGCCTGCTGTTCTTCCCGCACATCAAGCCCCAGGCCCGCTACGTGGTGAAGGTGGCGGCCGGTCTGCCGGCTCGCGGCGATGGCAAGCTCGATGCCGAATCCCGCCTGTCGATCCGCACCGCCGCCGTCTCGCCGGCCTACTACTTCGCCAGCCGCGGCATGGTCCTGCCGGCCAAGCAGAACGGCGGCCTGCCGGTCGTCACGGTGAATGTGCCCGAGGTGGACATCCAGTTCCTGCGGGTCCGGCCCGACCAATTGCCGCGCTTTCTCGACCGGGTCATCAGTCAGGCCAGGGCGCCCAAGCCCGCGCCGGGCACCGAAGCCGAAGGAGAGGACGAAGGCGAAGAATACGACTACGAAAACCGCCGCCTGAACCTGCGCGGCGCCGTCGGCAACTGGGAACTCGACAGCCTCCACAGCCTCACCGACAGCGTTTATTCCGGCCGTTTCGTCACCGAACAGCAGGCCAACCGGCGCAGCGTCACCTTCATCCCGGTCGAGGACATCAAGGAGCTCAAGGAGCCCGGCGTCTACATCGCCGTGATGAGCCAGCCCAACCGCTTCCGCTACGACTACCAGGTGAGCTATTTCTACGTCAGCGACCTGGGCCTGCACGTACGCCTGTTCGACAAGGGCGCCGACGCGGTGGTCAGCTCCCTGACCGACGGCAAAGGCCTGCGCAATGTCGAAATCCAGTGGCTCGACCAGGCTGGCAAGGTGCTGGCCCGCGGCGAAACCGACGGCGACGGCCGCGCCAGTTTCGCCGAACGCCCGAAGGACGCCCGCGTGATCCTCGCTCGCCAGGGCCAGCAGGTATCGCTGATCGCCACCCGCGAGCCGGCGCTCGATCTGTCCGAATTCGACATCGCCGGCTTGCCCGGGCGGGCCGTACGCCTGTTTCCGTGGTCCGGCCGCAACCTCTACCGCCCCGGCGAACGCTTCGAGCTGTCTGTCCTGGCCCGTGACGCCGACGGTCGCCCGGTGCCGCCCCAGCCGGTACAGGCCATCCTCAAGCGTCCCGACGGCAAGAGCCAGTTCACCGCCAGCTGGCAGCCGGATGCCGGCTTTGGCGGCTATTACCGCCGCCCCATCGAATTACCCGCTGACGCCCCGACCGGCGCCTGGGTACTCGAACTGCGCGCCGACCCGGCCGACAAGCTGCCCACCAACACCTACCGCTTCGGCGTCGAGGAATTCCTGCCCGAGCGCATGAAGCTCGAACTCAACCCGGCCCACCCCAGCCTCGACGCGAAACAGCCTTTTGAACTGGCCGTGCAGGGCAGCTACCTCTACGGCGCCCCGGCTGCCGGCAACCGCCTGCTCGGCATCGTCCAGTACGAACGCCAGAAGAACCCGCTGGCCCAAAAGCTCCCCGACTTCGAGTTCGGCGATGCCAACGAAGACAGCGCCAGAAGCCGCGTCGAACTGGACGAAAGCAGCCTCGACGATACCGGCAAGGGCAGTTTCGACATCGACCTGGCACCGGTTGCCGAACGCCAGTCGCCCTTCACCGTGCGCGCCACCCTCAGCCTGCTGGAAAGCGGCGGCCGCCCGGTGATCCGCTCGGTCGAACGCGTCTATTGGCCGGCGCCGGTGCTGGTTGGCGTGCGTCCGCTGTTTACCGGTGATTACGCCCGGGAAGGCAGCCAGGCGCCCTTCGAGGTGATCCGTGCCGACCGCGACGGCGCCCTCAAGGCCGCCACGCTGCCGGCCCGCCTGTTCCGCGAAAACCGCGACTACTACTGGCGTTTCGACGACCAGCGTGGCTGGCATTCCGGCTTCACCGAAACCGAAGAACTGGTCGCCACCAGCAGCGTCACCCTTCCCGTCGGCGGCCGCGGCAAGCTGCAGATGCCGGTCAAATACGGCCGCTATCGCCTGGAAATCAGCGACCCGGAAACCGGCAAGACCCTCAAATACCGTTTCTACGCCGGCTGGAGCGCCCGCAACGACGAAGACCAGGGCATCCGCCCCGACCGGGTCGCCCTCAAGCTCGACAAGCCGGCCTACAAGGACGGTGACACGGCAAAACTCACCATCAGCCCGCCCCACGGCGGCCAGGCCCTGATCAGCATCGAAGGCGACCGGACCCTGTGGAGCAAGCGCATGGCCGTGCCCGATGGCGCCACCACCGTGGACATCCCGCTCGACAAGGAATGGCGCCGCCACGATCTTTACGTGTCGGTGATGGTGCTGCGCCCCGGCAGCGCCGGTGAAAAAGTCACCCCGGCGCGGGCCCTCGGCCTAGCCCATCTGCCGCTGGAACGCAGCGAGCGCAAGCTGGCGGTGAGCCTGGATGCACCGAAAAAGATGCTCCCCGAAACGCCCCTCAAGGTTAAGGTGAAAGTGCCCGCCGCCAAGGGCCAGAAAGCCGTGCTGACCCTGTCAGCGGTGGATGTGGGCATCCTCAACATCACCCGCTTCCCCAGCCCCGACCCCCACGGCCACTTCTTCGGCAAGCTGCGCTACGGGGCCGACCAGTACGACGTATATGGCCGTCTCATCGAAAAGATGACCGGCAAGAAGGGCAAGCTCAAGTTCGGTGGCGACGCGGCGCCCAAGCCCACCAACAGCCTTCCCAAGAAGGTCAAGCTGATCGACCTGTTCTCCGGCCCGGTCAGCCTCAACGAGCAGGGCGAGGCCGAAGTCACCCTGCAGGTGCCCGATTTCAACGGCAGCCTGCGCCTGATGGCGGTGGTCGCCACGCCGGAGCAGTTCGGCAGCGCCGACACCGAAGTGGTGGTGGCCGCCCCGCTGGTGGCCGAGTTATCCACACCGCGCTTCCTCACCGTGGGCGACAGCGCGGTGATCGCCCTCGACCTGCACAACCTGTCCGGTGCCGAGCAGAAACTGAAGGTGGAGCTCAGCTCCCCCGACGGCCTGCGCATCAACAACGCCAGCACCAGCCTCACGCTGCCCGACCAGCGCCGGCAGACCCTGCGCTTTCCGGTGGAGGCCGGCAGCGCCTTCGGTCTGGCCAGCGTGCAGGTGAATGTCAGCGGCGGGCCGCTCAAGCTGAACCGCCAGTTCGCGCTGCAGGTGCAGGCCCCCACGCCGCGCCAGCAGATCAGTCGCCGCTTCACCCTCGCCCCCGGCGAAACCCTCAACCTCAAGGACGCGGAAACCGGCGGCTTCCTGCGGAGTTCGGTGGAAGCCCATCTCGCCCTGTCGGATCAGCCGCCCATCGACGTGCGCAGCGCCATTCGTGGCCTACTGGTCTATCCCTACGGCTGCACCGAGCAGACCACCAGCACCGCCTACCCCCACGTGTTCGTCGATGAAGACGCCGCCCGCCGCTTCGGCCTCAAGCCCTTCACCCGCGAACAGCGCGCCGAAATGCTCGAAAAAGCCATCGCCCGGCTGGGTGCCATGCAGGCGCCCAACGGTGGCTTCAGCCTGTGGGGCAATGTCTCCGACTACGAATACTGGCTGTCGTCCTACGTCACCCACTTCCTGCTCGACGCCCGCGAACAGGGCTTCACGGTGCCGGTCCAGATGCAGCAGAAGGCCACCGATTTCCTGCTGCGCGCGCTGCAGGAAGGCGTTTCCGGTCTGCCCTCGGCCAAGCCGGTCTACAACGAAAACGCCATCTGGCAAGACCGCCACTACGCCGGCAACGGCCGCTTCGGCGTGCTTGCCTACGGCGCCTACGTGCTGGCGCGGGAATCCAAGGCCCCGCTGGCCACCCTGCGCCAGCTCTACGAACTGCGCGCCCAGGCCCACTCCGGCCTGGCCCTGGTCCAGCTCGGCATCGCCCTCAAACTGATGGGCGACGAAGGCCGCGCCACCACGGCCATCGCCGAAGGCATCGCCAAACCCCGCGACGGTGGCTACTGGTGGGGCGACTACGGCAGCCCGCTGCGCGACGCGGCCCTGTCCTACACCCTGCTGCAACGCCACAAGATTAGCGCCGCCGGCGCCGCCAACCTCGTCGCCATCACCGCCACCGAACTGGAGAAAAACCCCTGGACCAGCACCCAGGAGAAACTCGCCCTGTTCCTCATCGGCCGCGAACTGGGCACCCGCGACAAGGGCATCGCCTGGAGCGCCGAAATCGGGAGCACCAAGCCCGAAACCGTGAGTGGCCCCGGTAGCCAGATCCGCGCCGTCGATGCCGCCAGCCTCGCCAACGATCTGGCCATCCGCAACACCCACAAGGACAAGCTCTTCGTCGAACTGTCCATCGGCGGCAATCCGGCCAGAATGCCTGCCGCCCGCAGCGATGCCATCGCCCTGAGCCGCGAGCTTTACGACGGCGACGGCAAACCCATCGGCAAGCGCCCGCTGAAAGTCGGCGAAAGCGTGCTGGTGCGCCTCCAGGTCAAGCCGAAGATCCTCGTCGGCAACGGCCTGGTGGTTGATCGCATCCCGGCCGGGCTGGAGATCGAAAACCTCAACATCGTGCAGGGCGAAAAAATGGGCTCGGTCAGCATCGCCGGCATCGACCCGGCCGACGCCATGGCCGACCGGCGCATCCAGCACGTGGAATTCCGCGACGACCGCTTCGTCGCCGCGGTGCGCCTGCAGGGCGAGATCAACCTGTTCTACCGCGCCCGGGTGGTCACGCCCGGCAAGTTCGTCTTCCCGCCCCTCTACGCCGAAGACATGTACCGGCCCGACACCTACGGGCTGGCGGAAGGGGAGGGCAGCCTGACGGTCATCGACGGCAAGGAGAAAACCGCGCCCTGACAGGCTGCTGCTGCCGTGATCTCTCTCGCTGAAGCCAGCTTCATCCTGCTCGGGCTGGCCATTGCCGCCGTCTGGTGGCCGGTGGCCTGCCGGTTCGGAACGCTGGCCGTGCCCGCCTGGAGCCTGATTTTCACCGGCGCCTGTGCGAGCGCACTGGCCGCAGATATTGTGAGTTTTCCGGCGCTTGGCGGGCTGGGTCTGCTGGCCCTGGCCTGCCTGGCATCGCAACGCCAGGAGCGGGGCGTGGCCTTCGCCGCCAGCTGGCTGGCGGGAATCCTGGCGCTACTGCTGGCCCTGCACGCCTGGCCGGGTTTTCGGGCCTTGCCCATCGTCGAGGGCTGGCAAGCCAGCCCGGACGCACGCCCCTTCACCCTGCGCGCCGGCTTCGACAAGGCCACAGCGGGGCTGTTTCTGCTCGCCTTCTTTGCCCGGCGGGTCGAATCCCGGCGCGAACTCGGGCAGCTGATCGCCCGCATTTTGCCGCTTACCGCACTGATCGTGCTGACAACGCTCGGCGGCGCCTGGCTGTCCGGCTTCGTCCGGCCGGATTTCAAATGGCCGGACTTCGGCTGGCAGTTCATCGCCATCAACCTGCTGTTCACCTGCATTGCCGAAGAAACCTTCTTCCGCAGCCTGATCCAGGAAAAACTGCATCGGCTCTGTACCGCACGGCCCTGGGCCCGGCCGCTGCCGATCCTCCTTCCGGCGCTGCTGTTCGGCGCCGTCCATCTGTCGGGAGGCCTCCTCTACGCCAGCCTCGCCGGACTTGCCGGGCTCGGCTATGCCCTCATCTACGCGCGAACGCGGCGCATTGAAGCGGCCGTCATCGCCCATTTCAGCGTGAATCTGGTCCACTTCACGGGATTCACCTATCCCGGGCTGGCCCACTGAGGCCTGAACGCCCATGTCACCCAGCCTTGTTACCCCGCGCTTTCGACTCCTCCGCTACGGCCTGGCCGCGCTGTTGCTGGCGCTGCTGATCGCCGACCGGCTCTTCCCGCCCCCGCTACCCGGCCGCGATTCGCCCCACGCGCTGCTCATCGTGGCCCGCGACGGCACGCCGCTGCGCGCCTTCCCCGACCGCAATCACGTGTGGCGTCACCCGGTCACGCTCAATGAAGTCTCGCCCCTCTACCGGGAAGCCCTGCTGCGCTACGAGGATCGCTACTTCCGCTGGCATCCCGGGGTCAATCCCTTCGCCCTGCTGCGTGCTGCCGGCCAGTGGGCAACAAGCGGCCGCATTGTCTCGGGCGGCTCGACCCTCACCATGCAGGTCGCCCGTGTTCTGGAACCGACGCCGCGCACCGTCGCCGGCAAGGCCCGCCAGATCCTCCGTGCCGTGCAGCTCGAAGCCCGCCTGTCGAAGGACGAAATCCTCACCCTGTACCTGAATTACGCACCGATGGGCGGTGTGCTCGAAGGCGTCGAGGCCGCCAGCCGCGCCTACCTGGGCAAGCCGGCCCGCCGCCTGAGCCACGCTGAAGCGGCGCTGCTGGTGGTGCTGCCCCAGGCGCCGTCGCTGCTGCGCCCCGATCGTCACCCCAGCGCTGCCCGTGCAGCCCGGGACAAGGTCATCCAGCGCATGCACGGTAGCTGGCCCGAGGCCGACATCACCGACGCCCTGCAGGAACCCGCCTACGCCCAGACCCTGCGCGAACCACTGCTCGCCCCGCTGCTGGCCGAACGCCTGAAGAAAACCGCCGCCGGCCGCCCGCGCATCGACACCACCCTCGACCCGCAAGCCCAGCAAACCGTCGAACTGCTGCTCGCCGACCGCCTCGGCGCGCTGCCGGCGCGGGTCTCGATGGCGGCGTTGGTGGTGGATAACGCGACCCTCGAAGTCCGCGCCTACGCCGGCTCGGCCGACTTCACCGACAAGGAACGCTTCAGCCACGTGGACATGGTGCGGGCCCAGCGCTCGCCGGGCTCCACGCTCAAACCCTTCCTCTACGGCCTGGCCCTCGACGAGGGCCTGATCCACTCCGAATCCCTGCTAGCCGACGTGCCCCAATCTTTCGCCGGCTACCAGCCGGGCAACTTCCAGCAATCCTTCCACGGCCCGGTCAGCGTCGCCGAAGCCCTCACCAAATCGCTCAACGTGCCGGCGGTGGAGGTGCTGGAGCGCCTCGACCCGGTGCGCTTCGTGTCGCTGCTGCGGCGGGGCGGGCTGAAACTGGAATTTCCGAAGGGCGGCGAGCCCAACCTGGCAGTGATCCTCGGCGGCGCCAGCACCAGCCTCGAACAACTGGTTGGCGCCTACACCGCCTTCGCCCGCCAAGGCCTTGCCGGCAAGCCCCGCTACACGCCGGACGCGCCTGTGGAAGAGCAGCGCATGCTGTCGGCCGGGGCCGCCTTCATCATCCGCGACCTGCTCGAATCCGGCGGCCCGATGGGGCGGGCGGTGGAAAGTGGCGCCGGCATCCGCCGCGGCATCGCCTGGAAGACCGGCACCAGCTTCGGCTTTCGCGATGCGTGGTCGGTGGGCGTATCGGATCGATTCACCATCGGGGTATGGATCGGACGACCGGACGGCACGCCGAATCCCGGCTTCTTCGGCGCCAATATCGCCGCACCGCTGCTGGTCGATTTGTTTAATTCCCTCGACGCCGGCCCTCCGGGCCGGCGAACACCCCCGCCAAACGTGAAACAGGAGCGCATTTGCTGGCCCCTCGGCACGCGGGCCAGCCACGAGGACGCCAGCCTCTGCCAGCAAAGCCGGCTGGCGTGGACCCTCAACGACGCTGCCCCGCCCACCTTTCCCGACCGTCTGCGCGGCGGCGAAGCGCGCTACGCGATCCAGATCACCACCGACAGCCAGCTGCGCGCCCGTGCTAACTGCCACACCGGGCCCCTTGCCACGCGGCCAATGGCACGCTGGCCAGCGGTACTGGAACCCTGGCTGGACGAAGATTTGCGCCGTCGCGCGATACCGCCGGCGTGGGTCGCATCCTGTGCCGGCCAGGCACGCCCGGAGAGCGGCCTGAAGATTGTCGGCGCCAGCGATGGAGAAATCCTGCGGCGCCCCGTGGGTGGCAATGCCCCCCTGCTGCGCCTGGAGGTGCGTGGTCAGGCTGGCGGGCCTGGTCCGGGGGGGGAGGTGGTGTGGCTGGTCAACGGACGCCCCAGCGCCCGCCTGGCTGCCGGCAAGGGGTTCGAACAACGACTTGCCGAACCGGGACACTACGACATCACCGTGCTCGACGACACAGGCAGCTATGACCGCATCAGCCTCAGCGTGCGCTGAACGGCCTCAAACAGCACTGGCACCGGGCTGTTCCGACAACCAGCGCAACAACATCGCAAACAGCGCGTCCGGGTCCACCGGCTTGGTGATGAAATCGTTCATTCCAGCCTCCAGACAACGGACTTTGTCCTCGGCAAAGGCATTGGCAGTCATGGCCAGAATCGGCGTACGACAACCCAAAGCCCGCAGCCTGCGCGTTGCCTCCAGGCCATCCATGACCGGCATCTGCATGTCCATCAGAATCAGCGCATAACCTCCACCCGCCGCAAGATTGACCGCTTCGGCCCCGTTTTGAGCCACATCCGGAGCCAGGCCGACATCAGCCAGCAGGCTCAGGGCAACCTCCTGGTTCACGGCCTCATCCTCCACCAGCAACACCCGGGTGCCGTGGAAATAGCGCACCAGCAACTCCTCGGCCGATACCGTCGCGACAGGTTCTGATGTCACCACAACGCCCCTGCCAAGCCGGACGGTGATCCAGAAAGTGCTGCCAACACCGGGTTCGCTGTCGACCCCCACATTGCCGCCCATCAGTTCGGCAATGCGGCGGGTGATCGACAGACCCAGGCCTGTACCGCCAAAACGACGGGTCATCGAATCGTCGGCCTGCTGGAAAACCTCGAACAGATGCATCTGCTGCGCAGCGCTCATCCCGATCCCGGTGTCCTCAACCTCGAAGCGCAGCAAGACCTCCCGCTCATTCTCCTCGACCAGACGACCGCGCAGGCTGATGTAACCCTTTTCGGTGAATTTGACCGCATTGCCGAGGTAGTTGAGCAGGGCCTGGGACAAGCGTGTTTCATCCCCATGCAGAAACTCGGGAATCCCCGAGAGATCCACCCGAAAGCCCAGACCCTTGCTGCGCAAGCCTTCACCCACCACCGTGGTGATCAGCCGGATCAGGCCTGTCAGCTGGAAATCACGCTTTTCCAGAACCAGCTTGCCGGCTTCGATCTTCGACAGATCCAGAATGTCGTTGAGCACACCCAGCAAATGCCGGGCTGCACTGTCGATCTTGTCGAGCTGCTCGGTTTGCGCCGGATCGCAGCCAGCCCGGCGCATCAGGTGGGCCATGCCGATGATGGCGTTCATCGGCGAACGGATCTCGTGGCTCATGCTGGCCAGAAAAGCGCTCTTGGCCTGGGTGGCTGCCTGGGCTTCGGCGGCCTTGCCAACCAGCTCGTCGTTAAGTACCTCGATCTCGCGGGTGCGCGCCTTGACCATGTCTTCGAGCTTTTCCCGATGCCCCTCCAGTTCCGCCTGGATGCGCCGGTTTTCGGTGACATTGTCGAAAACGGCAACAAATTCACCCTCCGCCAGACGGAACACCGCATACGAAAACCAACGTGCCAGCGCCACGGAATACTGCTCCCACCGAGCCGGCTGGCCGGTTTGCACAACCTGGTCGAGCGCCGCCAGCAGTTCCGCGCTCGTCGCCGGATGACCAGGCAAGGCTTCGCTGAGAGTACGGCCGACGATCACCTTGAGGCCGGTAACCTCACCGAAAGCTGGATTGACCCGCAGGAAGACCACATCAACCGGCCGACCATCCCGGTAAATGAGCTTGCAGTGAGCCACCGCGTTGAGCATGTTTTCGAACAGGGAACGGTAGCTGTCCTCGCTGTGACGCAGGACCAGTGCCTCGCGCAGACGTTGCTGGCGCCAGATCATGCCGAGAAAGAGCGCCAGCGCCGCAACAATCGACGCGACGATGGCCGTACTCGCGATGGCCAGACCACGCACACTGGCAAACACCTCGTTCTGATCGATCTTGGCCATCAGCATCCACGGTGTCCCGGATACCGCCCGCGCTGCAGCCAGCACCGGCACCCCGCGATAATCCGGCCCCGCGTAATTACCCGGCCCGATACGCATTGCCTGGGCGGCCGGGAGCAGGCTATCGACGGGAAAACTCAGTGCAGTCTGGCCTGGCGAGCGATGACGCAGATCGTTGAGAAACACGACCTGGTCCCCCTCTCGACGCAAGATGACGATTTCCCCCGAGGCCGATTTGCGCGGCCAGGCCTGCGCCAGGGGAAAAAGCTCGCGCCGGGCATCGAGGGTGAAGGCCATCACGCCGAAAACCGGACGCTCCGGACGGGTGTGATCGCGAACCTGGGCTGCAAAGCTCAGATGGATCCTGCTGTCACCGGAGATCGCGCTCAGATCGGCTAAAACCGGTGTAGGCGATTGCAGCGCCCGCCGGGTGATTTCCTGCAGTTGATCCGCACTGTGCCGCAAATTGCCCACCGTCAGCAGGCTGTTGCCATCCGCATCCGCCAGTTCGATGGCCTCATAAGCATGGGAATGCTGATCCTGCTGCAAGCGCGCGCTCAGCCGGGCTTCGATCTGCGGATCCCCGCTACGCTGCCACGTCTCCAGCACATCCATCAGGAAGGGTCCCTGGGAACGATCCACCGCGTAAGCACGGCGTGCTTCGACCCATTCGGCCACCTGACCAGCCTTGATTTGGGCGACCGCCTCCAATTCCTCCACCTGCTGCCGGCGAATCGACTCCGCCAGACTGGAATAGATCAGCACGCCACTGAGTACCAGCACTGCAGTCAGAACAAGGAACACCGTGATCAGTTGCCCGGGGCGAGCCGTCTCCGGCAGGGGCAGCAGCGCGTCCCTGTGGCTTCGCTCCAGGCTGTTGAGGATGCGATAAAGAAAAGCACCACTCACCGCCACGAAAAACCAGCCCTTGAGCGTGCCAGCCACGGCAAGTACAAGCGGATCGTGAAAAACCAGGCCGATCAGTTGATCGGAAAAAAGAATCCACAGGGTCGCCACGAGCACGTACGCAAGCGTGATCCTGAGCGCCCAGGTATGACGGGCGAGCTGCTTGGAGAGACAGGAAACCGACAGAAGAAAGGACTTTCAGCCAGAAAATGGCAGGACGGGATGCCCCACCTTGAAGACGCTTCCAGCTTCACAGAAAGTGACATTACTGTCTGTCGGGAAAGACTGACAAACCTCGTATCAGTACGAGGTTTGTCAGGGCAAATTTAACGCTGGATCACCGTTTTGAGCGCCGCCAGGCACAGGGCAATATTGGCCTGCCGGCTGGAATGGCCCATCAGGCCGATACGCCACACCTTGCCGGCCAGAACACCGAGGCCGGCACCGATTTCCAGGCCGAACTCCTGCAACAGACGCGTGCGCGCCGCCGCTTCGTCAATGCCTTCGGGCACCCACACGGTGTTGAGCTGGGGCAGGCGGGCATCTTCGCGCACCACAAAGTTCAGGCCGAGGGCTTCCAGGCCGGCACGCAGCTGCAGGTGGTTGTCGCGATGACGCTGCCAGGCCGCCTCGAGGCCTTCTTCAGCCAGCATCACCAGCGATTCGTGCAGGCCGTAGAGCGGATTGACCGGCGCCGTGTGGTGGTAGGTGCGCTTGGCGCCACTCCAGTAGCCGAGCACCAGGCTCAGATCCTGGAACCAGCTCGGACAGGGCGTCTTGCGGGCGCGAATGCGCTCGACGGCGGCCGGTGAAAAGCTCACCGGCGACAGGCCAGGGGTGCTCGACAGGCACTTCTGACTACCCGAATAGGCCGCATCGATGCCCCACGCGTCCAGCAAAACCGGCACGCCACCAAGGGACGTCACGCAATCCATGATCGTCAACGCACCGTAACGGCGGGCAATCGCCGCCAGCGTAGCCGCATCGGACAGCGCACCAGTGGAAGTTTCGGCGTGCACGAAGGCAAACAGGGCCGCATCTGGATTGGCAGCGAAGGCTTCTTCGACCTTGGCCGGATCGACCGGGGCGCCCCACGGATCTTCGACGATCACCAACACACCGCCAGCCCGGCGCACGTTCTCGGCCATGCGCTGGCCGAACACGCCGTTGATGCACACGATGACCTTGTCGCCGGGGCTGACCAGGTTCACGAAACAGGTTTCCATGCCCACCGAGCCGGGGGCAGAGACCGGGAAGGTCAGCTCGTTTTCGGTCTGGAAGGCGTAGCGGAGCAGGCTTTTCAGCTCGTCCATCATGCCGACGAAGGCCGGATCAAGGTGGCCAACAGTGGGCCGCGCCATGGCGGACAGCACCCGCGGCGGCACATCGGACGGTCCGGGCCCCATCAGGGTACGGACCGGCGGCTGGAAGGAACGGATCTCGGGGCGTGCGACCTTCATGGTATCTCCTTGTTTTTTTGGCTACTGGGGGCGGCCGTTGGCCGCGATCATGCGGATGATGCGGACCGTATCCACGTCCGATTCCCGGTACGCGGCCTTGACGAATTCCGACACCTGAAGCCCTTCACCAGCACTCATGCCATCCGGCAGGGACGTCGAGTAGGTGAAGCGCAGGTAGAGACTGTTCGGATCGGGCTGCTCGAGGCGGATGGTGAGCTTGCCACCCGCGTGCTCGGCATTCGCAGCCGACTCGAAACACACCCACTCGTGGTGCACGAAGGTGACCGTATCGCGGATGTGCGCACTGCCGAAGTACAGCGCGCGCTCCACCCCCTCGTGGCTACGCGACAAAATTTCGCAGCGATCCAGCCCGGGCAGGAACACACAAGGCTCCTCCACCCGGTACATCAGGCCTTCCCAGACCTGCTCCACGGCCAGGGGCTCGATGAAGGCATTGAGCGGATCGTTGATCGCAATCAGGTGTTCGAAATGCAAGGGCTGCTCCGGAAGTCAGGCGCGGAGTTTAGCGGTTCTTGAAACCCGTCGTCAGCCAGATACCGGCAAGAATCAGCGCAATTCCCGAAAAATGGTAGAGCCGCGGTACCTCGCCAAGGAACAGCGTAGCCAGGATCGTGCTGAAAGCCGGCATCAGGTGGATGAACAGCCCGGCCTTCGAGGCACCGACTTCGGCCACTGCCCGGTTGTAGAAAACATAACCGAGAAAGGCCGGAAAGATCCCGGTGTAGGCCACTCCGGCCAGTGCTGCCGGACTCAGATGCAGCTGTACGCCACCAGCCAGTTCCAGCCAGGTGAGAGGCGCCAGCACCGCCAGACCAATCACCGTCAAGGTCGCCAGCAGGGCCATCGGGTGCACACCCGCCGGACGCCACTTGAGGCCAAGGGTGTACAGCGCCCATGACAGTACCGCCGCCAGCATCCACAAATCGCCCACATTCAGGCTCAAACCGGCCAGCACGGCCGGATCGCCACGGCTGACGATGGTCATCACGCCGATGAAGGACAGCGCCACCCCGACCGACTCCACCCGCGTGGCCCGGTGCCCGAGGAACCACGAGATGGCGATGATCGCGATCGGAATGAAGGAATTCAGCAGGGCCGCATTGGTTGCGGTGGTGTGGGCCAGGGCCAGGTAAGCCAGCGTGTTGTAAGCCCCGACGCCCAGCACACCGAGGACCAGCAGGATGCCCCATTGGCCGGCATTCAGCCCGCGCAGGGTGTGCCGGTGGGGCCAGGCGAAGGGCAGGGTCAGCAGCAGGGCCAGGATCCAGCGACCGAAAGCCAGACTCATGGGTGGTACCGCTTCACGCAGTCCACGTCCCACCACCATGTTGCCTGACCAAAACAGGACAGTCAGCGTCAGCAACAAATAGGGGTGAGTCAGAAGCCGGGGAAATCGACGGTCGGACATGAAGTGGCATGCCTGCAGACAGGACGGATCGGGATTATGGGGGAGGTCCGTGAAGTCTGGTCTAGGGATGAACCCGTATGACTTTGCCCTTCCTGCTGAAGACAGGTTTTGGGGAAAAGTCTTGAGGAGGTTTGTTCTTATGTTTTTGTTTATATATATAAGACTATGTTAACTGTGTACAGGCCTTTTCTGTGGATAACCCGGTAAACCCCTTTTTTTTCATTGAGATGGAAGTGGGAAAAAGCTCTGGACAGAGGGGGGATCAAGACTGGGACAGATTGGGGAGCAATTTTGCGCCTGCGCGGTTTACCTGGTTTGTCCACAATTTCTGCGGAAGTTAACCGTCAAGTTGTGCACAGGCAGAACGCCAAACCAAGTTTTGGAGACAGTTTGTGAGTGTCTGCGATCTGCACAACCTGATCACGAACCCTGCAAATTTGTCTTCAGGACCCCAAGGAATGTTGTTCAGTGCCTGGACGATTTTCGGATCAAGCAGATAGACCTCTGTTGTCCAAAACAGAGGAAGTTCTTGAGGAGGGCGTGGTTTTAGTGGGTAAGGGATTTGTTTACTGTTTTTTGTTTATATATAAATACTGTTAACGTTTACGCTCGGATGTTTTCTGTGGATAAGTACTTAAAGTCCATTTTTTTCAAAAAGTTATCCGGTTTATAAAGCTGTCTGCAAGACCCTGTACGGTGTGTGGAGGGATTGTTGAGCAATTTTGACCTCGCTTCATCGAAGGGCTTTGTGCACAATCCATTCGCCTTCTTTTCCCGGTTTATCCCCAGCTTTGTCAGTTCTTTCGCAGACTCCAGACCCTTCCGTTCCGGCGCCATCCCGTTGGCACCTTTTCTGCGTTGTTGTGGATAATTTTGGCGACATCGGTGTGTGCTGGCGGCTGGCGCGGCAACTGGCGGCCGAGCACGGGATTGCCGTCCGCTTGTGGGTGGATGACCTGAAAAGCACGCGTCGCCTGATTCCGGCTCTTGATCCGGCAGCCTCCAGGCAGTTCATTGATGGTGTCGAGATCCGCCAGTGGGGCGATCCACTGTCGTCGGTTGATCCTGGCGAAGTCGTGATTGCGGCTTTTGCCTGCTCTTTGCCGGAATCTTTCCTGGAGGCCATGGCCCGGCGCACGCCGAGACCGGTGTGGGTAAATCTCGAATACCTGAGTGCTGAAGAGTGGGTGAGTGGCTGCCATCGCATGCCCTCACCGCATCCGCGCCTGCCGCTGACCCAGCATTTTTTCTTTCCAGGCCTGGAAGCGAACACGGGGGGTTTGATCCGCGAGGCCGATTACGCGGCGCGCCGGGCCGTTTTTTCGCCGCAAGCCTTCTGGGATGCCCTCGATTTAGCCCCGCCCGAGCCCGAAGAATTGCGGGTTTCCCTGTTTTCCTATGAAAACGCCGGTTTGCCGGAGCTCTTCGATGCCTGGTCGCGCAGTGTTTCGCGGGTTACCTGCCTGGTTCCGGAGGGGCGGATACTGCCTGGGGTGGCAGCGGAATTCGGAGTCAGTGGTCTGCGTGCCGGTGACCGTCTGATCCGCGACAGCCTGACTGTGCGGATACTGCCCTTCGTCGAACAAGCCTGCTACGACGAGCTGCTGTGGTCCTGCGATCTCAATTTCGTGCGCGGGGAAGATTCTTTCGTGCGCGCCCAGTGGGCCGAAAAACCCTTCGTTTGGCACATCTACGCCCAGCAGGAGGGCGCCCATCTGGAAAAACTGGAGGCTTTCCTTGCTTGCTACCGAGCCGGACTCGACCCGGAAGTGGCGCGGGCTCTGACGGATTTCTGGCTGGCGTGGAACCGCGGGGAAGGCATCGGCGAAGCTTGGCCAGCCTTTTTGGCAGCACTGCCCGCCCTGTTTAGCCATGCCAAGCGGTGGTCGGCAAAGCTGCAGGAGGTGGACGATCTGGCCAGCCAGTTAGTGCAATTCTGTAAAGTTGCGCTAGAATAATAAGTTACCTATTGTCCGTGGCACGTGCCGCGCAAACTTCAGCAAGCAGGAAACAGCATGAAAACCGCAATGGAACTCCGCTCCGGCAACGTGATCATGGTGGGCGCCGATGCCCTCGTGGTTCAAAAGGCCGAGTACAACAAGTCCGGCCGCAATGCCGCTGTCGTCAAAATGAAGCTCAAGAACCTGCTCACGGGCGCTCCGTCCGAGTCGGTTTACAAGGCTGACGACAAGTTCGAAGTCGTCGTTCTCGACAAGAAGGAAGTGACTTTCTCCTACTTTGCCGATCCGATGTACGTGTTCATGGACGCCGACTACGAGCAGTACGAAGTCGAAGCTGAAAACATGACCGACGCGCTCAAGTACCTGATCGACGGCATGCCCTGCGAAGTCGTGTTCTTCAACGGCAAGGCGATCTCCGTGGATCTGCCGACTGCCGTCGTGCGAGAAGTCGAATACACCGAACCGGCCGTCAAGGGCGACACTTCCGGCAAGGTTCTGAAGCCGGCCCGCATCCTTCCCAGCGGCTTCGAACTGTCCGTTCCGGCCTTTGTGGAAATCGGCGACAAGATCGAAATCGACACCCGTACCGACGAATACCGCGCCCGGGTGAAGTGATTCCGCAGCGTCAGGTTTCAAGGAAAGGCCCCATGGGGCCTTTTTCTTTTTGTGTGAAGGTCATCCTTCCTGCATCCTGGTGCGTTAGGATGGCGCGCGCATAGTGCATGCGGACGGATTTTCGTCCGGTTGAATTCCTTGTTGAACAACCCCCCGCTGGAGACTTTCCGATGAATACCCGTTCCCTTGCTGTTGCTGCCCTGATTGCCCTCGCCCTTGCTGCCTGCTCCAAGAAGGAAGAAGCACCCGTTCCGGCTCCGACCCCCGTTGTAGACGCTGCCAAGGAAGCTGCCGACAAGGCTGCTGAGGCCGCCAAGCTGGCTGCCGAAGCCACCAAGGATGCCGCCAAGGATGCAGCGACCGCGACCACCGACGCTGCGAAGAGCGCCGCTGACGCGACCAAGGAAGCTGCCAAGGACGCCGTTTCTGCTGCCAAGGATGCTGCTGCCGCGACCAAGGAAGCCGGCAAGGATGCGGCTGCCGCTACCGCTGATGCCGCCAAGGAAGCTGCCGAGAAGGCCAAGGCTGCTGTCGGCAAGTAATCCGGCCAGCCAGCTTTTCGAACCGGGCCTTGTGCCCGGTTTTTTGTTTTTCAGCCCGACGATCGCCATGGCTCTCAAATCCACCATTTTTCGCGCCAATCTCACTGTTTCCGACCTGGATCGGGGGCATTTCGCCGAGCACATCCTGACCCTGGCCCGACATCCCTCTGAAACCGACGAGCGGATGATGGTGCGTGTCCTCGCCTTTGCGTTGAATGCCGACGAGCGCCTGCAGTTCGGTCGCGGCATTTCGACCGTGGACGAGCCCGCCCTTTGGGTGCGCGACGACACCGGTCGCGAAATCCAGTGGATTGAAGTTGGCCTGCCCGACGAACGCTTGTTGCGTCGTGCCTGCGGCCGCGCCGATGAGGTGATCGTTTTCGCCTATGGTGGCCGGGTGGTGGATCTCTGGTGGCAGAAGGACGCGGCCACCCTTGGCAAGTTGGGCAACCTGAAGGTGTTTTCCCTTGCACCGGAAGATTCCAGGGCACTCGCTGCGCTGGCCGAGCGCAACATGAACCTCAGCTGTACCATCCAGGACGGTCAGATCTGGTTTTCCAGCGGTGACACCACACTCACGCTGAGTTTGCGGACGGTCTATCCGCAGACGTAATTTCCGCTTGCACGGATCGATGACAAAAGCCTGCCGTACTGGCTAATAATGGCGGACCGGGTTCTCCTCACGAAATCCGGACTCATCGATTCCCAACCGGAGATATCGCATGCCTTCCTTGGTTTTTTCTGATTCGCCAGCCGGCTTTAGTCGTCGTCAGTTTCTGGGTGCTTCGCTGGGCGCGCTTGCCTTTGCCTCCCTCGGCGGCGTTCCTGCGATCGCCCGCGCCGCCAGTCCCATCGTGCTGCCGTCCCTGCCTTATGCAGACAGCGCCTTGAGTCCGGTTATTTCCGCCAACACCCTGGGCTTCCACTATGGAAAGCATCACAAGGGCTATGTGGATAACTTGAACAAGCTGATTGCCGGTTCGGATCTGGCTGACTTGTCCCTCGACAAGATCATCGCCGCGGTGGCCGGCAAGGCCGACAAAACCGCCATCTTCAACAACGCTGCCCAGACCTGGAACCACAGTTTCTACTGGAAGAGCCTGCGCCCGAATGGCGGTGGTGAACCGCCGGCGGCCCTCAAGCAGAAGATCGAAGCCTCTTTTGGTAGCGTCGATGCCCTCAAGAAGGAACTCGCCGCCGCTGCCATGAGCCAGTTTGGTAGTGGCTGGGCCTGGCTGGTGGCCGATGGCGACAAGCTCAAGGTGGTCAAGACCGCCAACGCCGAGCTGCCCCTCACGGCCGGCCTCAAGCCTTTGCTCACCATCGATGTGTGGGAGCACGCCTATTACCTGGACTACCAGAATCGTCGTGCCGATTATGTGAATGCGCTGATCGACAAGCTCATCAACTGGGAATTTGCCCTGCAGAACCTGGGCTGACGGCCCGTCGCCGGTCATGGGCTAAGCTGCCTGCGACCGGCTCTTGAAGGAGATTCAGCATGGATCGTCGCGTTACCTTTTTTCATTCCCCCAACACCCGCTCCTCGGGCATCCTCGCGCTATTGCGCGAACTGGACGCCGACTATGCACTGAAGGTGCTCAACATGAAGGCTGGCGAGCAGCGTGAGCCTGCCTATCTGGCCATCAACCCGATGGGCAAGGTGCCGGCCATTGTGCACGGGGAAACCCTGGTCACCGAGCAGCCGGCCATCGTCATCTATCTGGGCGATCTCTACCCGGAAAGCGGTCTGGCACCGCAAATGGGCGACCCGCTGCGCGGCGCCTACCTGCGCTGGCTGGTGTTCTACGGTTCCAGTTATGAGCCGGCAGTGGTCGACCGGGCCATGAAACATGAGGCGTCATCGAAGGGTTTGTCGCCTTATGGCGACTTCGACACCATGTTGGCGACGCTGGTGGCGCAGCTTGAAAAAGGCCCCTGGCTGCTCGGCGAGCGTTTCAGCGCGGCTGATGTGCTGTGGGGAACCGCTCTCGGCTGGACCCTGCAGTTTGGTCTGGTGCCCGACTTGCCGGTGCTGCGCGCCTACGCCGAGCGCGTCAACGCCCGGCCGGCACTGTTGTGGGCGCGCGAAAAGGACGCTGAGTTGGCAGCCGCCCAGGGCGCCTGAGTTATCCACAGTTTCAGCGGAGGTTTCTCATGTCGATACGCCCCTTGCTCGCCGCGTTGCCCTTTGCCCTTCTGGTTCAGGCCTGTAGCGGGATTTCCGCTACGTCGGCCGTGCCGCTGGAAGACACGCCCTGGACGCTGGTCAGTCAGGATGGGGTTGCCGTAGCACCCGGCAGTCGGGCCCGTCCAGCCGAAATCTTGCTCAAGGACAAGCGGCTTGGTGGCAGCGGGGGGTGTAACCGCCTGATGACGACTTACACGCTGGATGGTGACAAGCTCAAGTTCGGCCTGCTCGCCGCAAGCAGAATGGCCTGCGCAACTGGCATGAAGGAAGAAGCCGGATTCGTCAGCCTGTTGCAGAGGGTCGTGCGGTGGCAGATCGAGGGTCGCCATCTGGTGCTGTTTGACGGAGCGGACAAGGCCGTACTGCGTTTCGAGGTGCGGACAGGGTTGTAGTTTTTGTCCTATTTCCAGTCGCCACGCAGTTCTGCCACCTGCACCTGAAGGCCGGGGATGCTTACCGTTTCCGGCGCAAGTGGTGCGCCGGCGACCAGCTCGATCTTGTTGAACAGGCCGCGCCGCAAGGGCCGGCTGAGTGCCGGACCGTCCTTGCGCGAAAACATGCTGCCCCACAGTCCGCGCAGGGCCAGCGGCACGACCGGCACCGGATTGGCGTCGAGGATGCGGGCGATGCCCGGGCGGAAGGGGCACAGCTCCCCATCGGCAGTGATCTTTCCTTCCGGGAACAGCCCGATCAGCTCGCCGGCGGCCAGCGCCGCCGACACTTCGGCAAAGGCCGCATCCATCATCGCCGGGTCTTCCTTGGCCGGAGCGATGGGAATCGCCTGGCTATGGCGGAACACGAAGGACAGCACCGGCCAGCGGAAGATGCGGTGATCCATCACGAAGCGGATCGGGCGCCGGCATGCGGCGGCGATCACCAGCGCATCGACGAAGCTCACATGGTTGCACACGATGACTGCCGGGCCGTTTTCCGGGATGTGCTCGAGGCCCTCGGTGCGCAGGCGGTACACGCTGTGGATAAGTAGCCAGACGATGAAACGCAGCAGAAATTCCGGCACCAGCCGGAAAATGTACAGCGCCACCGCCGCGTTCATCAGGGCTGCCACGCCGAACAGTATCGGGATGCTCAGGCCGGCGCCGAGCAGGGCGCCGGCAGCCAGCGCGCCGGTAACCATGAACAGCGCGTTGAGGATGTTGTTGGCGGCGATCACCCGGGCCCGGTGGCCGGCGGCGGAACGGCTTTGCATCATCGCGTAGAGCGGCACGATGAAGAATCCGCCGAAAACGCCGAGCATCAGCAGGGCCAGCAGCACCCGGAGCATGCCCGGCTGGGCCAGCACAGCGCCGATGGCCAGCGGCGCACCGGCGGGCAGCACGGCCGGCGAAGCGAAGGCCAGGTCGAGCCCGAAAAGGGTCAGGCCGATGGAGCCGAAGGGCACCAGGCCGATTTCCACGTGGCCGCCGGAGAGTTTTTCGCACAGCAGGGAACCGAGCCCGATGCCCACCGTGAAGGTGGCCAGCAGCAGCGTTACGGTGCCTTCGCCGCCCCCCAGGACGCCCTTGGCGTAGGCCGGAAACTGGGCCAGGAACAGTGCACCGTACAGCCAGAACCACGAGATGCCCATGATTGCCAGGAAAACCGGCCGGTTTTCGCGGGCGAAGCCGATGTTGCGCCAGGTTTCGGTGAATGGATTCGGATTGACCTTCAGGCCGGGTTCGGGCGCGGGGGCCGGCGGTACGCCGCGGCTGGTGAAATAGCCGGTGATGGCGACCAGGATGCCGCCGCCGGCGATCCATAGATCGCCATATTCGGCAGCGGCGAGCAGCCCGCCGACCAGGGTGCCGATGAGGATGGCGACGAAGGTGCCGGCTTCCACCAGCGCGTTGCCTCCGACGAGTTCTTCCTCGTGCAGGTGCTGGGGCAGCAGGGCGTATTTCACCGGGCCGAAGAGGGTCGAGTGGCAGCCGAGCAGGAACAGGGCGCCGAACAGCGTCGCCAGGTTGTGCAGCAGGAAGCCGGCGAGGGCGACGACCATGATGGCGATTTCGAGCACCTTCACAAGTCGCGTCAAATAGGCCTTGTCGTATTTGTCGGCGAGCTGGCCGGCGGTTGCCGAGAACAGGAAGAAGGGCAGGATGAAAATGCCCGCAGCCAGGTTGGCGAGGAGCTCCGGCTTGATCGTCGTCCAGCTGGCCGCCTGGAAGGTGAGCAGCACGACCAGCGCGTTCTTGAACAGGTTGTCGTTGAAGGCGCCGAGGAACTGGGTCAGGAAGAAGGGCCGGAAACGTTGCTCGCGGAGGAGATGGAACTGGGAACTCATGCGGGTTTCCGATCGAAAAAGGGGCGTGTTTCGAAGACGTTGGCGGAAAAGTGATGTTTGCCTGAGCGCAGCTGGCGCTTGAGGACAAAGTCGAAAAGCAGCGGATTGTGCTCGCGGAGGGTTTCCAGCACCGGCACGGCGGCGGCGTCGAGGAGTTTTTCGGCGGCCAGCCGGCGGGGGGATACCAGCGGCAGGATGCCGGGCAGCGGGTAGTCGGTGCCGAAGAGCAGGCGCGGTTGCCAGTCGTCCCGCTCGAGGAGGGTCCGGATGACGCCCAGCTGGCGGTTGCGCAGGGTGATCGCCGAGATGTCCCCGAAGAGCCTGCCTTCGTAACGGGCTTCGCGCATCAGGCGGGCGAACAGGCTGAAGCTGGAAACTTTCGGCCCGTGAGTGCCCTGATCTTCGTCGTGGTCCTCGCCAAGGCTGGCGCAATGGGCGACGACTACGCGCACGCCGTGATCCAGGGCCCGGCGCAGGCGCAGCGGGTTGCCCCAAGCGGCTTGGCCGGCGCCATGGACGGCTTTTTCTTCGCCGGCGTGGCTGATCAGCGGCAGGTCGAGGCGGGCGAGGGCGGCGTAGAAACGGTCACAGGCGGGGGAGGCGGGATCGATTCCCATCGCCGGCGGCAGCCATTTCACGGCGCGCGCGCCATCGCGGGTGGCGGCTTCGAGGGCCTCGACGCAATCCGGCCGGTAGGGGTGGATCGAGCAGGCCCATTCAAAGTACGCCGGATGCGCGCGCGCCACGTCGCGGGCGTAGGTGTTGGGGACGTGAAAGGCGGTGAGTTCGGGGCGAGGCTGGCCGCTGCTGTTGTGGGTGCGCTCGAAGGCAAAGAGCAGCAGCTTGAAGCCGGGTGCCATGCCATCGCTCAGGTTGTGCAGGCGTTCCACGTAGCTCTGGTCTACCCGGCCGGGGGCCTCGTGGGCGCAGCCGGCGTTGAGGTAGAAGAGGCGCTGCAGATATTCGGTGGGGTGGAGCGGACTGAGCATCCGTGGATTCATCTCGATGCCGGAGGCGCCGTCGCCAATGCCGGCCAGGTGGGCGTGGCAGTCCCACACCTTGGTGGGGTCGAGGCCCTGCCAGGCCGAGCGGACGATATCGTGGTTTGCGATGTCGGGCGGCAGGTTGGCGCGGCACGGGTTCCAGACGGTATGGCGGGCCAGTGCCGTGCCGCCGGAACCGAACAGTGCTGCAGCACTCAACGTGCCGAACAGGAAATGACGTCGATTCATGGGCGGGAAGGCTTCCGGGTGTCGCGCAGCCGGAAGCCGGCAGCGGCGAGGAGGCCAAGCAGCAGGCCGCCTACATGGGACTGCCAGCTGGTGACGATACCGTCGGGCAGTAGTGGTGATGGTGTGCCGCTGAAAATATCGAAGGTGAGCTTGCCGATCCACGCGATGGCAAGGATCCACCCGATCGTGCCGCCTTCGACCGCAGCGCCGACCACCAGCATCGCCACCAGTCCGGACAGGCCCCGGTAATGTTCCATTTCCGGCGTGGTGGCCAGCAGAAACAGCGACAGCAGCGGGGCCGCGACGGGCAACAGAACCAGCCAGCGGCAGATCGGCTTGCCGGCCACCAGGGCCAGCCCGGCGATGGCGGCGAGGTTGCCGGCCAGGTGCAGCGTGGACCAGTGGCAGAACTGGCCGGTCCACAGACGCCACAACTGGCCGCCGAGGATGGCCGGCCTGTTGAACTCCATCAGGTCTGCGGGCAGCAGATTGGCCACGACGATAAACCCGAGGGCGACCAGAAGCAGGCGGTTTTCAGCCACCACGACGCTGGCGGGCAAGGGCGAGCAAGGCGGCGACGCCGATCAGGCCAAGTCCGGCAAGACCGGTATCACCACCCCTGTGGCTGCCGCTGTAACCCGGTTTTTCGACAATACGCGCGACTTTCTCTTCTTTTACGCGGACTTTGAAGGTTTCCAGTTGCTTGTCGAGTTGGGGAATCAGGCTGTCGATGGCCTGGCTGAAGCCTTCGCTGCGCGCGGCACGGGATGCTTCCGAGAACTTGACCATTGGCGAACTGCCCTTGATCTGGCTGGTGCCGGGTGCGCGGAAGAGCAGATTGCGGCTTTTCACGTCGAATACCGAGGCATCGACGAGGGTGTTTACGTCGTACTGGTCGCCATTGATCAGGTAGGCACCGACGATGGTCCAGTAAAGCAGGGACAGGCGGTTGCTGTCGTTGAACTGGACCTGATCGTAGGACAAGAGGGTGACGACATCCACGTTGAACATGCGGGCGGCCTGTTCCAGGTTGTCGAAACCGCCGCCGGCCCGCAGGTAGGCGCTGGGGATGACCTCGATGGCGGAAATGTAGGGCCGATTGGCGAAGGCCGATTTGATCCGGTTGAGGAGCTGGTCGCGCTCGGCTTCGCTCAGGTCGCCGAAGCGCTCGCCGGGGACGAAGGCGATGCCGACCCGCAGGGGCAGGCGGAGCTCGGGTACGGTGGGGGCGAGGATGGGCTTGTCGCCCTTCGGGTAAAGGTATTCGACCACTGTGCCGCGTTGGGTGCGGGAATTGTGATCGAACCAGGTGGCGCAGCCGGACAGGGTGCCCAGAGCCAGGGTTGCACACAGAAGCACGACGGATTTGCGGATCATGACGGATTCCTTTGCTTAAGCGTGCTCAGGCTTTTTCGGCCCATTGCTTGAGGGTGACGTAGTCGATCTTGCCGGTACCGAGCAGTGGCAGGGCTTCTACCGGGATGATCCGGCGAGGCACGGCGATTTCCGGCCAGCCGCTGTCGCGGGCAGCGCTCTGGAGCTGTTCGCGGGCCAGTTGGCGGTCGGTGGTGAACAGCAGGATGGTTTCGCCGCGGGCCGGATCCGGCTGCGTCGAGGCGGCATGGGCAGCGCCGGGCGAGGCGACGGCAGCCAGCTTTTCGACGGCTTCGAGGGACACCATTTCGCCGGCCACCTTGGCGAAGCGCTTGACCCGGCCGACGATCTTCACGAAGCCGTCTTCGTCGATCTCGACCACGTCGCCGGTTTCGTACCAACCCTCGCCGGCGGGCGAGGCGGGTGGTTGCAGTACGCCGGGCTGCTCGAAGCGCAGGTAGCCGGACATCAGGTTGGGGCCCTTCACGTGGAGCATGCCGCCCTTTGGAATGCCGGGGACCGGCACCAGCTGGTGCTGCAGGCCCGGCAAAAACTGGCCGACGGTGCCGCTGCGAAAGGCCATCGGGGTATTGACGGCGAGTACGGGGGCGGTTTCGGTGGCACCGTAGCCTTCGAAGATGCGGATGCCGAACTTCTCGAACCACAGGTCGCGCACGGGTGTGGCGAGCTTCTCGGCGCCGGCGATCACGTAGCGAAGGCGGTAGAAGTCGTAAGGATGGGCGAACTTGGCGTAGTTGCTGAGAAAGGTGCTGGTGCCGAGCAACACCGTGCAGTTGCGGTCGTAGGCGAGTTCGGGGATGACCCGGTAATGCAGCGGCGAGGGGTAAAGAAAGACCTTGGCACCGGTGAGCACCGGCAGCAGCCCGCCGGCGGTGAGGCCAAAGGAGTGGAACAGCGGCAGGGCGTTGAGGATCTTGTCATCGGTAGAAAAATCGACCACCGCACGGATCTGGGCGATGTTGGCGAGCAGTGCCCGGTGCGACAGCACGACGCCCTTCGGCTTGCCTTCGGAACCGGAGGTGAACATCACCACCGCCGCGTCTTCGGGCGATCCCGCTGGCAGCGCAGTGCGCGGGAAGGGCAGCGCCCACAGCATCAGCCACAGTTTGTCGCCAAAACTCATGGTGTCGCGCAGGTCTTCGAGGTAGCGCAGATGCACGCCCTGCAGGGCCGCGAGTTTGTCGCCGAGCTTGGCCTGCTCGACAAAAGCGCGCGAGGTGATGATTGTGTGCACCTGGGCGGCGGTACAGGCGGCCTGCATGCCATCGACGCCGGCAGTGTAGTTGAGCATCGCGGCGGTGCGCCGATGGGCCGCCAGGCCGAAGATCAGGCCGAGGGTCGGCGCCAGGTTGGGCAGCAGCAGGCCGACCCGTTCGCCGGGCTGGCTTTCTTTCGCCACCAGGCGCCCAAGGGCGAGGGCCATCTTGATGAGGTCGCGGTAGCTGTATTCGATCTGCTTGAGATCCTCGATCTGGCGCCGATTGACCCCGTGGATGTCGGCTGCGTCGAGCAGGGCGCCGAAGAGGGTCTGCTCGGGGCGGGTTGCGAAAATCATTTCCTGCATCAGGCGGCGCATCGCTTCACCCGCCTTGCGACGGCGCAGGCGGGCGGTGGCGGCATCCGGCATCGGGATGCGGGTGGTGGGCAGGATCGACAGGCTGATGCGCGGGAAGAGCTTGCGTGGCACGTGGGCGGCCAGCCGCGAGAAATAGGTGCGGGCGGCACCGTCGATGCGCACCGGCAGGATGGTCGCGCCGGTCTTGGCGGCGACGAAGGCCGGGCCGTCGTAGGTCTTCATCAGGCTGCCGGTGGTGGTGATGCGGCCTTCCGGGAAGATCACCACCGGGCGTCCGCCCTCGATAAGGCGGATCACTTTCTTCATCGCCATCGGACTCGTCGGATCGACAGCGAGGTAATCCACCAGCGCGAGGAGAAGCCGGAAGGCCGGGTTGCGCACTACGCCGGTATGCACGACGAAGACCGGATCGAGGGGCAGAAAGAGGCCGAGCAGCAGGCCGTCGAGAAAGGATTCGTGGTTGGCGACGATCAGCAGCCGGGATTTTTCCTCCGGTAGCGATCCGTTGATGCGAACGCGGAACAGGATGGAGGCGATGCTGCGCAGCAGGGCTTTGATGAGGTTTCGCATGATTGAGGGAGAGCGGGTCGGAGCCTGGAGTCTAGAGACAGGTATCGAGATACACGGCGACCTTGCCAAAGGCCTCCTGCAGAAATGCTTTGTTCACGTGGAAATAAATTTCCTTCCCCTCACGCTCAGCCTGCAGCACCCCAGCCTCCCGAAGTACCTTCAAATGATGGGATACGGTTGACCGGGCGAGAGTGGACACCTCCGCAATCTGACCGACGTTAAGCCGTTCGCCAGGTTCGAAGGTGAGCAGGATGCGTTGTCGGTGCTCGTCGCCGAGAGCCGCAAAGACTGCTGCGATGTCACACCAGGTTTCCGGAATGGCCCGGGAGTAGTCTTTATTCATATCGATAATGATCGATATGTTTGTCAGGCATGTCAACTCCTTGTGCTGCATTCGATTAGCGGCAGCCGGCGGCCATCTGATTGCCGCAGTGCAGCAAGCATTGACTTGGCTACGGTTAACCCTTACCATCCGCACGTTTTTCGTACGGCGGATGGCGCAACACCCGACGTGCCACGCAGAGAACCAATGTTAAAAGCGGTATACCTGCAGATAGGCGCGACAATACTGGCATCATTGATTGCCGGATTAGTAATGGGGTTGCCAGGTGCGCTGTCGGCGGCGTTGGGAGGCGCAGCCTGTGTTCTTCCCAATTTGTTGTTCGCCCTGCGTCTGAGCGCAGTTGCCAAGCGTCCCGATGCGTCGTATCCGCTTGAGTTTTTCGTTGGCGAGTTCGTAAAGATCGCGTCAACCGTAGGATTGTTGGCGACCGTTCAGCTCGTGTATGCAGACGTCCATTGGTTGGCGCTGTTTATCGGGTTTGTTGTGGCGCTGAAGGCGAATTTATTTGCATTTTTGGTGAAGAACTAACCATGAGCACTGGCCACGAAGCGCACGCCCCTACCGCGGGTGAATACATTGTCCACCACTTGACCCACCTGAATTCGACTGGTCACGCCCAAACCGCGATCATCGACTGGAGCGTCTGGAACCTGGATACCATCTTTTTCTCTATTGCCATGGGTGTCGTCACCCTGTTCATCCTGATTACAGCCGCCAATAAAGCGACTTCAGGTGTTCCGGGACGCTTCCAGGCAGCCATCGAAATTCTCTTCGAAATGGTGGCCGATCAGGCCAAGGGCATCGTGCATAGCGCCGAGTCCCGCAAGTTTGTTGCGCCGGTTGCCCTGACGGTGTTCTTCTGGATCTTCCTGATGAACTCCATGGACTTCCTGCCGGTCGATCTGCTGCCGAAGATCTGGGCACTGATCACCGGTGACGAACATGCCTACCTCCGCGTCGTGCCCACGGCCGACCTGAACGGCACTCTTGGCATGTCCATCGGCGTGCTGTTGATCTGTGTTTACTACAACATCAAGATCAAGGGTTTCGGCGGCTGGGTTCACGAACTCTTCACCGCCCCCTTCGGTTCGCATCCGCTGCTGTACCCGATCAACTTCCTGATGCAGATGATCGAATTCCTCGCCAAGACCGTTTCCCACGGCATGCGGTTGTTCGGCAACATGTACGCTGGCGAGCTGGTGTTCATGCTGATCGCGCTGATGGGTGGTACCGCTACCGTGTTTGGTTTCCTCGGTCACGTTGTTGCCGGTTCCATCTGGGCCGTCTTCCACATCCTGATCGTTGCGCTTCAAGCATTCATCTTTATGATGCTGACCCTGGTGTACATCGGTCAGGCGCACGAAAGTCACTAAGTTTCAAAGTTTAAGCAGTCGTTTCGGTTTCAATTTAAATCATCTCAACTAAAGGAGTCGTCATGGAACACGTTCTTGGTTTTGTTGCTCTGGCCGCCGGTTTGATCATTGGTCTGGGCGCTATCGGTGCCTGTATCGGTATTGGCATCATGGGTAGCAAGTACCTGGAAGCATCCGCTCGCCAGCCCGAACTGATGAATGCCCTGCAGACCAAGATGTTCCTGCTGGCTGGTCTGATCGACGCTGCGTTCCTGATCGGCGTTGGTATCGCCATGATGTTCGCGTTCGCCAACCCGTTCAAGCTCTGAGTTTCGCGGTTCAACCTGACTAAAGGAAGATTACCGTGAATCTGAACGCAACCCTGGTAGCCCAGCTCGTTGTGTTCTTCATTCTGGCGTGGGTCACGATGAAGTTCGTGTGGCCCCCCATTGTGAAGGCACTCGATGAGCGTGCGAAGAAGATCGCTGACGGGCTGACGGCTGCGGACAAGGCGAAGAGCGATCTCGCTCATGCCGAGAAGAAAGTCGTCGAAGAACTGCGCAAGGCGCGTGAGTCCGCTACGGACGTTCGTGCCTCTGCTGAAAAGCAGGCTGCAGTTTTCGTCGATGAAGCTCGCGCCGAAGCCGCCCGTATCATTGCCCAGGCCCGTGAAGCCGCTGAAGCCGAAGCTGGCGTCGCTGCTCAACGTGCCAAGGAAGCCCTGCGTGATCAGGTCGCCCAACTCGCTGTTGCCGGCGCCGAGAAGATTCTCCGCAAGGAAATCAACGCTCAGGCGCATGCCGACCTGCTGGCCAACCTGAAACAGGAACTTCAATAAGCCATGGCCGAGAACGTCACCATCGCACGCCCCTATGCTGAAGCGGCATTTCAGCTCGCTTCTGCGGGCAATGCGCTGGGGCCTTGGTCGGAAGTACTAGATCGGCTGGCCGCAGTGGCCTCCGATCCGCAAATGCGGGATTGCATTACCGATCCCAAGCTCCTGCCGGAACAACTGGCAGGGCTTTTTCTTGATGTATCCGGTACCGGACTATCTGCCGAACAGCAGAACTATGTTCGTGTCCTGGTCGAGAATGAGCGTTTGCAAGTGCTTCCCGAGATCCGTGACCTGTTCGTTATCCTCAAGAACGAACAAGAAGGCGTCAAGGAGGCGAACATTACCTCCGCGTTCCCGATGGACGATGCCACGCTGAAAGCGCTCGTTGCTGACTTGGAAGCCCGTTTCAAGGCCAAGCTCAACGTAATCGTCAGCGTAGACCCCGAATTGATTGGTGGGGTCAAGATCGCCGTTGGGGATGAAGTCATCGATGCCTCGGTCCGCGGCAAGCTCGCGAACATGGCCGCCGCGCTAAAGAACTAGGAGCATAAGCTATGCAACTCAACCCCTCTGAAATCAGTGACCTGATCAAGAGTCGGATTCAGAACCTGCAGCTGTCCGCGAATGCCCGCACTGAGGGTACCGTGGTTTCAGTGACCGACGGTATCTGCCGTGTCCACGGCCTTTCGGATGCCATGCAGGGCGAAATGCTGGAATTCCCCGGCAACGTTTTTGGCCTCGCCATGAACCTCGAACGCGACTCCGTCGGCGCCGTGGTTCTGGGTGAATACGAAGGCATTTCCGAAGGCGACACCGTGAAGTGCACGGGCCGCATTCTGGAAGTTCCGGTTGGTCCCGAACTGCTGGGCCGTGTCGTGAACTCCCTCGGTCAGCCGATCGACGGCAAGGGTCCGATCAACGCCAAGCTGTCCGAGCCGATCGAAAAGGTCGCTCCGGGCGTTATCTGGCGCAAGTCGGTTTCCCAGCCGGTGCAAACCGGTCTGAAGTCGGTCGACGCAATGGTTCCGGTTGGTCGTGGTCAGCGCGAACTGATCATTGGCGACCGCCAGACCGGCAAGACCGCCGTCGCCGTTGATGCCATCATCAACCAGAAGGGCGAAGGCGTTTTCTGTATCTACGTTGCAATCGGCCAGAAGGCTTCGACGGTTGCCAACGTGGTGCGCAAGCTTGAAGAGCACGGCGCGATGGAATACACCATCGTTGTTGCTGCTACCGCTTCCGAGTCCGCTGCGATGCAGTACATCGCTCCGTACTCCGGTTGCACCATGGGCGAGTATTTCCGCGATCGCGGTCAAGACGCCCTGATCGTTTATGACGATCTGACCAAGCAAGCCTGGGCCTACCGTCAGGTTTCCCTGCTGCTGCGTCGTCCCCCGGGCCGTGAAGCCTACCCCGGCGACGTGTTCTACCTGCACTCCCGCCTGCTCGAGCGCGCAGCCCGCGTGTCCGAAGAGTATGTCGAGAAGTACACCAACGGTGAAGTCAAGGGCAAGACCGGTTCGCTGACCGCTCTCCCCGTGATCGAAACCCAGGCTGGTGACGTTTCCGCGTTCGTTCCGACCAACGTGATCTCGATCACCGACGGTCAGATCTTCCTGGAAACCGACCTCTTCAACGCAGGTATCCGTCCCGCTATCAACGCGGGTATCTCGGTGTCCCGCGTGGGTGGTGCAGCTCAGACCAAGGTGATCAAGAACCTCGGCGGCGGTGTGCGTCTGGCACTCGCCCAGTACCGTGAGCTGGCTGCGTTCGCGCAGTTCGCTTCCGACCTGGACGAAGCTACCCGCAAGCAGCTCGAGCGCGGTCGTCTCGTTACGGAACTGATGAAGCAGCCGCAATACGCGCCGCTCAAGGTTTCGGAAATGGCGATCACGCTGTTCGCAGTCAATAAGGGCGCTTTCGACGATGTCGATGTCAAGCGTGCCCTGGCTTGCGAAACTGCGATGCACCAGTTCGTGAAGACCAAGGCTGCCGATCTTGTTGCCAAGATCGAGTCGACCAAGGTTCTCGATGCGGAAGGCGAAAAGCAACTCGGCGCCGCAATCGAAGAGTTCAAGAAGAGCTGGGCGTAACGCAGGCATACGGAGAGCGAAATGGCTAGCGGTAAAGAGATCCGTAACAAGATCAAGAGTGTCCAGAACACTAAAAAGATCACCAAGGCCATGGAAATGGTTGCAGCTTCCAAAATGCGCAAGGCTCAAGAGCGCATGCGGGCTGCCCGTCCCTATGCCGAGAAGATCCGCCGTCTCGCCGCGAATCTGTCTGCAGCCAACATCACCGACTACAAGCATCCGTTCCTCGTTACGAAGAACGATGTCAAGCGTGTTGGGCTGATCGTCGTAACGACCGACAAGGGTCTGTGCGGCGGCCTCAACACCAACACCTTGCGCACCGGGTTGAGCGCGCTCAAGGATTGGGAAAGCAAGGGTGTCACCGACATGCGTGTGACCTGCATTGGCAACAAGGGGCTGGGTTTCATGCAGCGTCTGGGTGCCAAGGTCGTCTCGCATGTCACCCAGCTCGGGGATACTCCCCATCTGGAAAAGCTGATCGGACCCGTCAAGGTCATGATCGATGCTTTCCAGAATGGTGAGCTGGACGAAGTGCACCTTGTTTACTCCCGCTTCATCAACACGATGAAGCAGGAGTCCCAGCTTGAGCAGCTTCTCCCGCTGACCGGCGAGCGTCTCGGAACCCCCGAAGGGAACTGGGACTACCTCTACGAGCCGGATGCGCAGGTGGTGATCGACGAACTCCTGGTGCGCTATGTCGAAGCGCTGGTGTACCAGGCTGTCGCCGAGAACATGGCATCCGAACAGAGTGCCCGGATGGTGGCGATGAAGGCCGCTTCTGACAACGCCGGCAGCGTGATCGGCGAACTGCAACTGGTCTATAACAAGACTCGTCAGGCAGCGATCACGAAAGAACTGTCCGAAATTGTCGGTGGCGCAGCCGCGGTGTAATGCTTTAACAAGTTTGGGGAAACGACGATGAGTCAAGGAACGATCGTTCAATGCATCGGCGCCGTGGTGGATGTGCAATTCCCGCGCGACGCGATGCCCAAGATTTACGACGCCCTTACCCTGGAAGGTGCTGAACTGGTTCTTGAAGTTCAGCAACAACTGGGCGACGGCGTTGTGCGTACCATTGCGCTGGGGTCTTCGGACGGCCTGCGTCGTGGCATGCAAGTTTCGAACAGTGGCAAGGGCATTGCCGTGCCGGTCGGCCACGGCACGCTGGGCCGGATCATGGATGTGCTGGGTCGTCCGATCGACGAAGCCGGCCCGATCCAGTGCGACGAGCGCCGGACCATTCACCAGAAGGCTCCGAAGTTCGACGAACTGTCCCCGTCCGTGGATCTGCTCGAAACCGGTATCAAGGTTATCGATCTGATTTGCCCGTTCGCCAAGGGCGGCAAGGTGGGTCTGTTCGGTGGCGCCGGTGTGGGCAAGACCGTGAACATGATGGAGCTCATCAACAACATCGCCAAGCAGCACAGCGGTTTGTCGGTGTTTGCCGGCGTGGGCGAGCGTACCCGTGAAGGGAACGACTTCTACCACGAAATGAAGGACTCCAACGTTCTCGACAAGGTTGCGATGGTGTTCGGTCAGATGAACGAACCCCCGGGCAACCGTCTGCGTGTTGCGCTGACCGGTCTGACCATGGCCGAGCGTTTCCGTGACGAAGGTCGTGACATCCTGTTCTTCGTGGATAACATCTACCGTTACACCCTGGCCGGTACCGAAGTGTCCGCGCTGCTGGGTCGTATGCCTTCTGCGGTGGGTTACCAGCCGACGCTGGCCGAAGAAATGGGCCGTCTGCAGGAGCGGATCACCTCCACCAAGGTGGGCTCGATCACTTCCATCCAGGCCGTGTATGTGCCTGCGGATGACTTGACCGATCCGTCCCCCGCGACCACCTTCCTTCACCTCGACTCGACCGTCGTGCTGTCGCGTGACATCGCCTCGCTGGGTATCTACCCGGCTGTCGATCCGCTCGACTCCACCTCCCGTCAGCTCGATCCGCTGGTTGTGGGCGAAGAGCACTACAACACCGCTCGCGGTGTTCAGGTGACCCTTCAGCGTTACAAGGAACTTCGCGACATCATCGCGATTCTGGGTATGGACGAACTGGCTCCGGAAGACAAGCTTCTGGTGTCCCGTGCTCGTAAGATCCAGCGTTTCCTGTCGCAGCCGTTCTTCGTGGCGGAAGTGTTTACCGGTTCCCCCGGCAAGTACGTCCCCCTGAAGGAAACGATCAAGGGCTTCAAGATGATTGTTGCCGGCGAATGTGACCATCTGCCCGAGCAGGCCTTCTACATGGTCGGCCCGATCGAAGAGGCCTTCGAAAAAGCGAAGACCCTCTAATCATCGCGACCATCCGGTGGTGTTCCTCAGGAGCCCGCCGGATCGAAGAGGATACTAGCTATGGCAATGACTATTCACGTCGATATCGTTAGCGCGGAAGAGCAGATTTTCTCCGGTCTGGCTGAATTTGTGGCCCTGCCCGGCGAAGCTGGTGAGTTGGGGATTCTGCCCGGCCACATGCCGCTGATGACCCGGATCAAGCCGGGTGCCGTGCGCGTCAAGGTCCAGAACCAGGCTGAGGAAGAGCTGGTTTTTGTGGCTGGCGGCCTGCTGGAAGTTCAACCGGGTCTGGTTACGGTTCTGGCGGATACCGCCATCCGTGGCAAGGATCTGGATGAGGCGAAGGCTCTGGAAGCCAAGCGTGTGGCTGAAGAGGCTCTGCAGAATCAGGGTTCTGCCCTGGAGTACGCAAAGGCTCAGTCCGAACTGGCTTCGGCATTGGCCCAGATCGCGGCAATCAGCAAGCTGAAGAAGCGCGGTCACTGATCAAGACGAAGTCGCTGTATTGCAAAAGGGCAGTCCGCAAGGGCTGCCCTTTTTGTTTGGTTCCTGGTGCCGTTTAGTTGCGGGACTCAAGCTTGCGCAAACGTTTTTCCAGGCGGGCAAGGTCGTCGCGCAAGACGGTGGTGGTGCGGGAGAAGTCTTCCAGTGCGTGACGTTTGACGAGGACGGGCTGTTCCTCCCCAAAGTACTCAGCCAGGTTTTCGAGCAGATTCTGCGCGGTCTGACGATGCCAGCCGGCAAGACTCCGGACCGTGCCCACTGCGCGATGGGCGGCAATGTCGCCGATGACACGCGACAAAGCCTCTTCGCCGTCCCAGCGCAACTTGCGCAGGACGAAGCCGAGGGCGTCGGCGAGGTCCGCATTGCCGCTGATGCGGATGTCGCTCATCAGCGCATCCGGGCCCCCCATGGCTTTGGGCAGGGAGGCCAGGGGCAGCTCAAGGGATACGTCCGGTTCCGTGGTCGCGGCATCGC
Organism: Zoogloea oleivorans; assembly: GCF_008107625.1. GTDB lineage: Bacteria > Pseudomonadota > Gammaproteobacteria > Burkholderiales > Rhodocyclaceae > Zoogloea > Zoogloea oleivorans. Next base: position 85,323 of record NZ_SDKK01000009.1, on the reverse strand, counting down.
TGAAGTAGCCGTCCTTGTCGATACCAAGGCCGAGCTCCAGGGGTTTGAGTACGAAGATCGCGGTGCGTCCGGCGAAGGGCGCGAGGCGCTCCCGCGCCCACGGGGCATCGGCAAGAAGGTGATTGAGGCCGGCAATGGCTGACGAGGCGAACATCTCGACTCCATGAGTGAAAACGGGGACCGAAGCCCCCGCGTTGATGGTCCGCGGGAAGCGGCGCGATGCTAGAGCTTGTAGCCCCGGTGCAGGGCGACCACGCCAGCGCTCATGTTGAAGTATTCAACGCGCGCCAGGCCGGCCTGTTCCATCAGGTCCTTGAGGGATTCCTGGTCCGGGTGCATGCGGATGCTTTCGGCCAGGTAGCGATAGCTTTCGGCATCCTTGGCGACTTTCTCCCCCATCATCGGCAGCAGCTTGAAGGAGTAGAAGTCGTAAGCCGGGGCGAGGGGCTTCCAGACCTTGGAGAATTCCAGCACCAGCAGGCGGCCGCCGGGCTTGAGGACGCGACGCATCTCGGCGATGGCCTGGTCTTTATGCGTCATGTTGCGCAGGCCGAAGGCGACGGTGACCACGTCGAAGTGGTTGTCCGGGAAGGGCAGCTTTTCGGCGTCGCACTGGGCCACGGGAAGCAGGAAGCCCTTGTCGACAACCCGGTCACGGCCGACGGAGAGCATGGCGTGATTGATGTCGGTGAGCCACACCTGGCCGGTTGGGCCGACCTTTTTGGCGAAGGCGAGGGACAGGTCGGCGGTGCCGCCGGCCACGTCGAGCACCCGGTCGCCCTTGCGCACGCCGGCGATCTGCACGGTGAAAGCCTTCCACAGGCGATGCAGGCCGAAGGACATGAGATCGTTCATCACATCGTAGCTGCTGGCCACGGAGGAGAACACGCCCCGTACCTTGCCGGCCTTTTCGGATTCGGCAACCTTCTGGAAACCGAAGTGAGTGGTCTTGTCGTTCATGATCTGGAGAGGGGATCGGTTGGCCGGGACAACTGGCCCGGCGGAAAATCAGTGGTGGTGACCGCAGCCGCCGGCCTTGGGCGCGGGTGGCGGGAGGTCGGCAGGATCGCGGCTGCCACCGGCTTCGGCTAGGCGCAGCAGGTAGGTTTGCCACAGTTCGTCGTGGTTCTCGCCGAGCTGGTAGAGGTAATCCCACGAATACAGGCCGCTGTCGTGGCCATCGGAGAAGATCGGGCGGATCGCGTAGTTGCCGACCGGCTCGATGCGGGTGATGTCGACGTCCCGCTTGCCGAGCTGCAGGACTTCCTGGCCGACACCATGACCGCGGACTTCGGCGGACGGGGAGTTGACGCGCAGGAACTCATAGCTGAATTCGAAGCGCCGGCCGTCGTCGAAGGCGACCTCCATGAGGTGCGAGCGTTGGTGAAGCTTGATCTCGGTGGGGACGGGATCGTCCTTGCGAAGGCCGGCCATTGGGGCTCCGTCGTCAGAATGTGGAATCCGGACATGATACTAGAAGGCGGCCCCGGCGCCCTGTACTCACAGGAGCCAAGCTGCATTGCAGGCTTGTGACCTGTCATGAAACGTTAAAGTAGCTGCAATACACTGCGCTTGTCTTGTCATCCCACCGAGGTTTTCATGGCCGCTACCATTCTGCTTGTCGAAGACGAGCCTGCAATTCAGGAACTCATTGCCGCCAATCTCATGCGGGCCGGCCATCATGTGGTGCGGGCTTCCGATGCGGAAACCGCCCAGCGCATCGTGCGTGATGCACTGCCGGACCTGATACTCCTCGACTGGATGCTGCCCGGCATGTCGGGTGTCGAGTTTGCCCGCCGTTTGCGTGCCGAGGAGCGTACCCGGGGCATTCCGCTGATCATGCTGACTGCTCGCGGCGAGGAGCAGGACAAGGTCCTCGGCCTCGAATCTGGCGCCGATGACTACATCACCAAACCCTTCTCGCCCCGCGAACTGGTGGCCCGCATCAAGGCTGTGCTGCGACGCCGGGCGCCGGAAACCACCGAGGATCCGGTCGATCTGGGCGGCCTGCGCCTTGATCCGGCCACGCACCGGCTGGCCGCCGGCGGCAATCCGATCACCCTCGGCCCCACCGAATTCCGCCTGCTGCACTTCTTGATGACTCACCCGGAGCGGGTCCATTCCCGCGCCCAGTTGCTCGACCAGGTATGGGGCGACCATGTCTTCGTCGAGGAGCGCACGGTCGATGTGCATATTCGGCGCCTGCGTTGTGCTCTTGAGCCGAGCAACCTTGATAGCCTGGTGCAGACGGTGCGCGGCAGTGGATATCGTTTCTCGACCCAGCAGGAAACGCCGGTAGCGGTGCGATAATCCGTGCCGGTCCAGTCTGTTGGAGACGTGGTGCTCATCCGTCCGATCAGCTACATTCGTGTTGCCGTTTTAACCATTCTGGCGCTTATCGCCATTCTGGCTGTCGCTGTTGGGGTATTTTTCGGGCTGGTGCCGGCGCTCATCACTTTCTCTGTGGCCTTGATGCTGGCGGGTGCTTACCACGTCAATAACCTTTTCAAGCTGGTCAGGTGGCTGCGGACTCCCGTCGAAGAGGCTGCACCGTTGCCGCGCGCTTTTGGCATGTGGGACTACGTTTTCGCCGATGTGAACCGGCGGGCGCGTACCGCCAGCCACCATCAGGAACGCCTGTCCGCGGCGCTGGAGCGCTTCCGCGAAGCCAGTCAGGCAATGCCTCACGGGCTGATGTTCCTGTCGAACAGCAACACCATCGAATGGGTCAATCGTCAGGGCGAGCAGCATTTCGGTCTTGACCGGGCGCGGGACCAGGGCACGCCGGTCACCAACATCGTTCGCCAGCCCGATTTTGTGCGCTACCTGCAGCAGGAGCAGCATGATGCGCCGCTGACCTTTACCGCCAGCCGCCCGATCGGCCGGACCTTGATGGTCCATGTGGTGCCCTTCAGCGAGGACATGCGCCTGCTGATGTCCGAGGACATCACCCAGGGCGAACGCCTGGAGGCCATGCGGCGGGATTTTGTCGCCAACGTGTCCCACGAGATGCGTACGCCACTGACCGTGGTGAGCGGCTTCCTCGAAACGGTGATCGACGGGCTCGATGATCTCGGCAAGGAAGACATTCGCCACTACCTGGGCCTGGCTTCCGAGCAGGCTGGGCGGATGCAGCGCCTGATCCAGGATCTGCTGACCCTGTCGGCCCTCGAAACCGGTGCGCCGATGCAGCTGGAAGAGCCGGTGGATGTGGTCCAGTTGCTCGAAGAAGTCCAGCAGGAGGCCGAGGTTGTCTCCGCCGGCCGTCATGTCATCGAACTCGACTGTGCCAGCGACGCCCGCCTTCTTGGCAATGCCAAGGAGCTCTACAGCGCCTTCGCCAACCTGGCCATCAACGCGGTGCGCTACACGCCGACAGGCGGGCACATCCGTATTGGCTGGCGACAGCGCGGCTCAGTGGTCGAATATTCGGTGGCGGATGACGGGATCGGCATTGCGCCGGAGCACATTCCCCGCCTGACCGAGCGTTTCTATCGGGTAGACCGGGGCCGTTCGCGGGAAACCGGCGGTACCGGCCTGGGGCTGGCGATCGTCAAGCACGTGGTGAGTCGCCACCAGGGCGACTTGCTGATCGACAGTCAGCCGGGGCAGGGCAGCCGCTTCACGGCCTGTTTCCCGGCCCGTCGGCTGGTCAGCTGACGATGTTCTCGTAGGTTGCCTGATCGAAGTTGGTGCCTCGCGCCACCAGCGTGGTCAGGCGAACCTGCCGGGAGGCGCCGTTGTGCAGTTCGAGCACCCGGTCGGCGTGGAACCAGCCACCTGGCAGCACAATGGTTGCTGGTGCCCGCATGGCAGTGATTTCGGGCAGCAGAAACCCCTGCAGGTAAGGTTCGTGGCTGCCCACATTGACGCCGGTGCCCCGCACGGCCACTGTCGACGGCAGCCCGGCGAGCAAATGGATGCCGGCCATCAGGGTGCCGTCCGGTTCGTACATCAGCCAGCTCACCTGCCCGAGCAGGTACTGATTGCCGTCGCTGGGCTTGATGCCGACCAGCTGGTGGTGTTCGATGCGCTGGCCCGCGTGCTTGCGCTGGAGGCGGAAGCCCGACACGGAGTGATCGACCGTGGCCCATTCGTCGATGTTGTAGCCGCGCCGCACCGCTTCCACTTCCGGATCCATGACTGGCATGACTTCGTTGTCCACGCGGGCACCGAAGGTGATCACATTCATGTCGTAGCGGCTGCCCATGGTCTGGCGCCGGTTGGGCGGAATGAATTCCTGCCCTGACACCAGCAGGCCAATGCCGTCCCATTCGGTGCAGATCTTGTTGCTGCCCTTCTTGCTGCGCCGCGGGAAGCGCCGCCCGGCGGCCGACATCCCCCACGGACGATACAGCGACACGAGGAGGCGGGCGCAGGCCGGCTGGGAGCAGTCGTCGCCAAGGCCCAGGGAGGCCGGCGTGGTGCCCTGCTTGAACTCGGCCAGCATGGCCTTGATCTGGGCCGCCAGGCGGTGGCCGTCAAAGCGGCGCATGCCCGGTCGCGAGCCGATCAGGGCGATCGGCCGCAGGCCGTGGTCTTCGGACAGATCGAGGCCGTAGGCGCGGGCGTCGTCCTTTTCCCAGGTGCTCTGCATGATGCAGTAGGGGGCGAAGCGTTGGGCCCAGCGGCAGATCCAGTTGAGCTCGCGCTGGTTGCGGCCGTAGGGATTGGTCAGGTCCACCAGCAGCAGGGCGATGTAGGCCTCGTCCGGGCTCTGGGCTTTCCAGGTGTTGTTGAGCGGGTCGATGACCCGGCTGTGGGAGACGCCGGCCCGTTCGGCTTCGATGAATGCGGCATGTACCGATTTCCAGGCACCCGGCGGTTCGGCCCGGTGAGCCCGGAAATACTCGATGATGACCTGGCCGAGGTACTGGATGCGGCGCTGTGCCAGCAGCGGCCACTGGGCGCGGAACTCGTCGGTGCCGCTACCGCCTTCGGAGAGCCGTGCGTAGGCGGTGCTCAGGGCGGTCCACAGGCGGACCACCTGGCGCAGGGTGGCATCCTCGGCGCTGTCGGGGGGCAGCGGGTGGGCGGCGTAGCGGGACGACATTTCGTGCTGCACGAAAGTGATCGTCTGGCGTGCCGATTCGAGGACTTCGAGTTGCTCCTCCGGCCCCAGGGGGCTGGCCAGCAGGCCTTCGAGCATGCGCACCAGGGTGGCGTGGCTCTCGGTCGCGTTGAGGGTGTGCAGATTGCGCAGGAGCTTGCGGTACTGCTCCACGCTGCGCAGATCGGTGTAGGTTTGGGGGCTGTCCGTCATGGAACGATCCTCCGGCTTCAGCCTGAAAGGTGCTCGGCGATGGCGTTGCGTACCGCCAGGGCGAGGCGGGCGTCATCGACAGCGGGGGCGGGTGATGCGCCGCCCTTGCGCTGCGCCATGCCCCACACTGGCTGGGGAAAATGACGGTCGTCGAGATAGCGCGGGATGAGATGCCAGTGCAGATGGGGCACCACGTTGCCGAAACTGGCCAGGTTGATCTTTTCCGGGTGGAAGCATTCCCGCAGGGCTACTTCCACGGCCATCAGGATGTTGAAGCAGTGGCGTTGCTCGGCAGGGGACAGATCACTCATTTCCGCCACGTGCTCGTTCCAGATCAGGCGGCAATAGCCGGGGTAATCCGGATCCTCGACCCGGATCACGCGGCAGCTTGCATCGTGCCAAAGCAGGTTCTCCCGTTCGGGAAAGCAGAGGGGGCAGTCTTGAGGTGCGCTTGTCGACATGGCGGCTTCAGCCCGGTGTTGCAATATCAGAGGATTCTAGCCCGGATATATCGCAAATTTTCACTGCTGCTTTTCTGTGACGTAATTCATAAAAAGTGCTTCCGGGCGATTTTGACAAAATCGACTCAGCAGGCGGGGGGATCGGTCCGGATAAAGGCGCAAGTTCCGGCTGGTCCGGCATCCACGGGGGCGCCGTCCACAAAGAGCATCAGGCTTCCGGGCGCCATCGGCAGCCAGGTTTCATTGTCGGTCAGCGGCGTGGTGGCCACGATGGCGACCCGGTCGGCAGGAGAGGTCAGCTTGCGGAAATCCACGGTGAGGTCCTGGTCCTTCAGGTGGGCCTGGTCGAAGGGGGCCTGGCGCACGATGTAAGTGAGCCGCGAAGCGCAATGGGCGAACAGGCAGGTCCCGTTGGAGAGCAGGAAGTTGAATTCCCCGTGACTGCCGATCTCGGTGGCGATCTTCCGGATCTCCGCGAACAGGGTGTCGCGGGAAGGTTCGCCGTCGGGAAAACGGTGGCGCAGGGATTCCATCAGGTAGCAGAAGGCTCGTTCGGAATCTGTCTGGCCGACGGGCTGGAAGTGACCAGGCAGCTCGGGCATGAAGCCCTTGAGATTGCCGTTGTGGGCGAACACCCAGTAGCGCCCCCACAACTCCCGCTGGAAAGGGTGGGTATTTTCCAGTGTGATGACGCCTTGGGTGGCTTTGCGGATGTGGGCGATGACGTTGAGCGAGTGGATCGGGTACTGGCGCACCAGTTCGGCCACCGGCGAGGCGCTGCTGGCCTTCGGGTCGAGGAATACGCGCACGCCGCGGCCCTCGAAGAAGGCGATGCCCCAACCATCACCGTGGACGTCGGTGAGCCCGCCGCGGGCCTGGAAGCCGGCGAACGAGAAACAGATGTCCGTCGGTGTATTGCAATTCATTCCTAACAGCTGACACATGGTTTTCTTCGCTTTTTCTGTATGGCCTCCGACCGACGAGTCGGTCAGAATTAAACCCTTCGCAGCGCCTCTCATTAGGCGGATAGTCTGTCTGGATGGCGCTACGCCTCGCGTGATTTTCCCCGTTTTCTCCCGCCTGGGATCCAGCATGTCAAACAACACCTTAACCGAACACGCCACCGGGATTGCCGCCGCGGGTCGCCTGCTTTCGACCGCACGGCGCATCCTGTTCATCACCGGTGCCGGGCTCTCGGCCGACTCCGGGCTGCCCACCTACCGGGGCGTCGGCGGCCTCTACGAAGATGCCCACACCGACATCGGACTGCCCATCGAGCAGGCCCTGTCGGGGGAAATGTTCGAACAGCGGCCCGACATCACCTGGCACTATCTGGCGCAGATCGAGTCGGCCTGCCGCGGCGCCCGCCCCAATGCCGGCCATTATGCAATTGCCCGGCTGGAAGCACTGCATGGCGGCGTCACGGTGCTGACCCAGAATGTAGACGGTTTTCATCTGGCTGCCGGTTCCCGCAATGTGATTGAAATGCACGGCACCCTGCGCCGCCTGCGTTGCGTGGACTGCGGGCGCTCCCGTCATGTGGATAACTATGCCGGCCTGTCGATTCCTCCCGAATGCCCCCACTGCGGCGGCATCCTGCGTCCGGATGTGGTGCTTTTTGGCGAGAGTCTGCCCGATCAGGCGCTGCATCGCTTTGAGCGTGTGCTTGCCGCCGGGCCGGACCTGATACTTTCCGTTGGCACCGGCAGCGCCTTCCCGTATATCGCCGGCCCGGTGTTGTGGGCGGTGGAGAACGGGATTCCGACCATCGAGATCAACCCTGGTCACTCGCCGCTCAGTGAACGGGTTGCCATCCGCCTGCGCCTGCGTGCCGCCGAAGCCTTGCCGGCCATGCTCGATGCGGCCGGTTATTCCCTCGATAGCGGTCGCGATGCCTGCGCTTAGGTATCGCTCGGGCTCCTTAAGCCCTAAAATCCTGACTTTCGCCCGCCCAATCTCGTCGGCATGGAACTCGCTCGCCTTCTCGCCCACCTCGACGACACCCTTCTCTCCGAACTGTTTTCTGCCAACTCCCTGAGCCGTGCCCGCGCTTATGTAGGACGGGTACGTCATATCGAGGCTGCCGGTCACCAGTTGCAGGCTCAAGTGCAGGGTAGTGAGGCGGTGCCTTATCGGGTCAGTGTGAGAATCGAACGGCGCGAGTACTTTGGCGAGAGCTCCATCGAACTCAGCACCCGCTGCACCTGCCCGGTGGGCAACCGCTGCAAGCACGCGGCGGCCCTGATTCTGGCCGCCCGTCGCCCCGGGGCTCTGGTAGACAAGCCGCGTGCCGAGATCCTGGCGTGGGCCAGGACCCTGCAGGAGCGTGTCGCCAAGGCCGACAAGGCGCGCAAGCCGGCTCCGGCGAAGGAGGGCATCTTCTACATCTGCAGCGTCTGGATGCTGGGTGACGGGGTGGAATTCAGCCTCATCAAGAGCCGTGTCGGGCCTGAAGGTGAACCGATGGCGAGCGCCAGCGTCTGGAGCAATTACGAGCAGGCCCTGCTCAAGCCACCGTCCTTCGTGCGCGAGGAAGACCTGCAGGTCTTCCGCCTGCTGCGCGAGGCGAGTCGGCGCAGCGGCTCGTACGGACGCCCCGAGTTGCGCGGGGCAGAGGGACTGGCCTTGCTGGAAGCCGCTCTCGCCACCGGGCGGACTTACCTCGAACTGGACGACAGCGGGCGCATTACGCCGCTGGCCGCCGGTGCACCGCGCCCCGGTCAGCTTGAATGGATGCCGGGCGAAGAGGGGGTCAAGGCGCGGGTCCGTGTCGTGCCCACGGCCCCGCTGGTGATCTGCACCGAGCCGCTGGCCTATTTCGATGCCAGCCGCGGCGAGGCTGGCCGGGTGCAGATGGAAGGCGGTGCCGTGCTGGCCGAAGTGCTCGCCCTGCCACCCCTGTCACCGCTCGAACTGCCGGTGGTGGCCAGCGCCCTGGCCCAGGTGGCGCCGACGCTGCCTTCCCCCCGTGGCGCCAGTGCGGCGGAACTGCCGCGTCTCGAACTGCCTTGCCAGCCGGTACTCAGCCTGCAAACCCTGCATTGCTGGAGCTGGCGCAAGCACCGGGGTTACCCGGTGGACTACAACGGGCAGGAGTACGACGTGGCCCTGCCGCTCTTTGCCTACGGCGAAGTGCGCTTCGAGGCGGGCTCCACCCATGATGTGGCCACCCTCGACGACGGCCGGGCGGTGCGCGTCAAACGTGATCTACAGCAGGAAACGGCCGCCTGGCGGGCTTTTCTGGCCGCCGGCTTCCAGCCCGTCAAACCGACCTGGCTGATGGTTTCCGGTGCGCGGCCGGAAAGTATTTTCGGCCTCGAAAGCGAGGCCCACTGGGCGCATTTCTTCTCACTTACCGCCCCGGCCCTGCGCGAGGCCGGCTGGCGCATCGACTGCCCGAAGGATTTTCGTCACCGGGTGCTGGTGCCGACCGAATGGCACGTGGACATCGAGGAAGGCGAGGGTGGCTGGTTCCAGGTGTCCCTCGGCGTCGAGGTGGAAGGCCGCCGGCTCGATCTGGCGCCGATGCTCCACGCTGTTTTCCGCCAGGATCCGCGCTGGCTCGACCGCAAGAAGATCGATGCCATCCGCGACGACGCGCGGGTGATGGTCGAGCTCGACGATGGCGAGCGGATGGCCCTGCCGGCCGAGCGCATCAAGCCCATCGCGCGCACGCTGGTGGATCTTTTCGATACGCCGTCGGCCAGCCTCAAGGTGTCGCGCCTGGACGCGCCGCGTCTGGCCGAAGCCCTTGGCGAGGGCTGGCAGGCGCGCGGCATGGCCAGTGTCGAGGAATGGATCGCTCGCATCCGCGACGCCGCCAGCATCAAGAAGGTGGCCGTTCCAAAGGGTTTCGCGCTCGAATTGCGTCCCTACCAGCTCGAAGGCCTGGCCTGGCTGCAACACCTGCGCCGGCACGGCCTGGGCGGCATCCTCGCCGACGACATGGGCCTCGGCAAAACCGCCCAGACCCTCGCCCACCTGCTCGTCGAAAAGCGTGCCCGCCGTCTCGGCAAGCCGGCCCTGATCGTGCTGCCGACTTCGCTGGTCTTCAACTGGCAGCGCGAGGCCGAACGCTTTGCGCCGGCCCTCAAGGTGCTCAGCCTGCGCGGTAGCGGCCGGGCCGAGGCGTTTGCGCAGATTCCCGACCACGACGTGTGCCTCACCACCTACCCGCTCTTGTGGCGCGACCGGGAGCAGCTCGCCGCCCACGAATACCACTCGCTGATCCTCGACGAAGCCCAGACGGTGAAGAACGCCGCCAGCCAGGCCGCCCAGGTGGTGCGCATGCTCAAGGCCGAGCACCGCCTGTGTCTCACCGGCACGCCGCTGGAAAATCACCTCGGCGAGTTGTGGAGTCAGTTCGACTTTCTGTTGCCGGGTTTTCTCGGTGACGCCAAGGACTTCACGGCCCGCTGGCGGAGCCCCATCGAAAAGCGCGGCGACGTGGTGCGGCGCGACATCCTGGCTCGCCGCATTGCGCCCTTCATCCTGCGCCGGCGCAAGGAGGACGTGGCCAAGGAGCTGCCGCCCAAGACCATCGTCGTGCGCAGTGTCGAACTCGAAGGCCGCCAGCGCGATCTCTACGAAACGGTGCGCGCCACCATGGACAAGCGCATCCGCGAGGAAATTGCCGCCCGCGGCTTTGCGCGCAGCCAGATCCTCATCCTCGACGCGCTGCTCAAGCTGCGCCAGGTGTGCTGCGACCCGCGCCTGCTGAAGACCGAGGTAGCTGCCAAGGTCAAGGAACGCGCCAAGCTCGACTTGTTGATGGACATGCTGCCGGAGCTGGTGGACGAGGGCCGCAAGGTGCTGTTGTTCTCGCAGTTCACCGGCATGCTGGCGCTGATTGCCGCCGAACTCGAGGCCCGCGACATCCGTTTCGTGATGCTCACCGGCGATACCGCCGACCGGGAAACGCCGGTACGCCAGTTTCAGGATGGCGCCGTGCCGGTTTTCCTGATCAGTCTGAAGGCCGGTGGCGTGGGCCTCAACCTCACGGCTGCCGACACGGTGATCCATTACGATCCGTGGTGGAACCCGGCCGCCGAAAACCAGGCTACCGACCGGGCTCACCGCCTCGGCCAGACCAAATCGGTGTTCGTCTACAAGCTGGTGGTGGCCGGTTCCATCGAAGAGAAAATCCTCGCCCTGCAAGACAAAAAAGCCGAACTGGCGGCGGGCATTCTCGGTGAGGATCACGAAGGTACGGTCAAGTTTGGTGAGGATGACATCCGCGCACTGCTCGCCCCCCTGCCGGAGATAAAAGGCGACGCGGCGGCGCCCAAAAAACGCGGCAAGCCGCTGAAGGCAAGCCATGATTAGCGACGTCAAACATCCGGTGGTCGGGTGGCTCGAGCGGGTGCCGCTGTTCATCGCCTTCATCGTCCTTTACGTGGCTGTCGATGTGGCGAGCTTTATCCATCCGCTGCATGACCTCAACATCACCCCGTGGAATCCTGCGCCCGCTCTGGGGCTGGTACTCGTCTTGCGCCTTGGCCGGGTGGCCTGGCTGCCCCTGGCGGTAGCGGTGCTCCTCAGCGAGCTGGCGGTACGCGGGGTGTCGGCGGCGCCGCTGGCCAGCATTCTGTCGGCGCTGATCCTGGCTGGTGGTTACGTGTTCCTGGCGACCCTGCTGGCCAGCCATCTGCCGCGCGACACCCTCCTCGACGACCGGCGCAGCCTGTTTACCTGGTTGATCGTGGTGATTGCGGGTTTGCTGGTGGTGACGTGCGTTTACCTCTTTACGCTGCGGGCAGTGGGCTTGCTGCCCAAGTCGGGCTGGTGGGTTGGCGTGGAGCGCTTCTGGGTGGGCGATGCAGTAGGCATTTCTGTGCTGATGCCGCTGTTGTGGTGGCTGAGCTGCGAGCGGGGTCGTCTGCTGTTGTGGCGGGCGGTGGCCAATCTGGAAAGTATCGCCTACCTGCTGCTGGCTCTGCTTGCCCTGTGGGTGGCGTTCGGCATGGGCGGGCATAACGGCTTCAAGCTCTTTTACCTGCTCTTCCTCCCGATTGTATGGGCGGCTGCACGCCAGGGCATGGCGGGGGCCATCGTGTGTGCGGCCTTTTTGCAGGTGGGGGTGATCGTTGCCGTGCAGGTGATGCAGCTCAGTGCGGTGAGTCTCGAGGAGCTGCAACTGCTGGCGCTGGCGATGGCCCTGGTGGGGTTCTTCGTTGGCGTGGTGGTGGACGAACAGCAGCGGACCGGCGAGGAACTGCGCCATAGCCTGCGTCTGGCTGCCGCCGGAGAGATGGCTGGCGCGCTGGCCAACGAACTTTCCCAGCCGCTCACGGCGCTTTCTGCCTATGCGGGGGCCTGCGAACAACTGCTGGAGCGGGGCGAGGGAGAGCAACTGAAGGCAGCGATTCACTGTGTGCAGAGGGAGTCTGCCCGCGCTGGAGAAGTGCTGCTGCGCCTGCGCGACTTCTTCAACACCGGGGCGACCCGGCTCGAACGGATCAGCCTGGAAGCGTTCGTCGAGTCGGCGGTGGCGCCCTACCGGAGCCGTGCCGAACGCAGCGGCATCCGCCTGAAGACCGGCAGCATGCCGAACGTGCATCTGCTGGTCGACCGCCTGCAGATGGAAGTGGTGCTGCGCAACCTGCTTTCCAATGCTTTCGACGCGGTCAGCGACAGTCCTCGCCAGCCGCGCCGGATCTGGGTGGCGGCCGTGCTGGAGGCGAATGGAAGGATCTGCCTGCGGGTGGAGGATTCGGGGCCGGGGCTGTCGGCCCGGCTGGCGGCGAGCATCTTCGAGCCTTTCCAGTCCACCAAGTCCAGCGGCCTTGGTCTCGGCCTGTCCGTCAGCCGCGCCATCGTGGATATCCATGGCGGCCGTCTGTGGGGCGAGGTGGCCAATCACGGGGTATTCAAGATCGAACTGCCGGTGGCTGAAGCCGCCGCTGAGCCGCCGGCGCTGGTCTGAGCCTGCTGGTTGTGACGGCTGCCGGGCGGTTGCATACTGCCTGCATCGTGGAGCCGACAAGGAGAAGACCATGCTGCAGCATTCCCCGGGCCGCAATGGTGGTGGCGAACCGCCGGACGAAGAAGAACTCGAGCCCTTCGGCGGGTTGATGCGTTATGAGCGGCAGGTGCCGATCCACCAGGTGTCCTATTACCTGTGCGGCGAGATCCAGGCACCCCAGTTTTATACCGAGTTGTTCTATACCCTGCGCTCGGCTTCCGAAACCGATCTGATCTACCTGCACATCAATTCACCCGGCGGTGATTTCAACACCGGCCTGCAGATCATCAACAACATGCTGGCTTCGGACGCTCACGTGGTCACGGTGCTGGAGGCGCGGGCCTATTCGATGGCCGCTTTCATCTTCCTGAGCGGCGACGAGCTGGTGGTGCATGACAACTGCCAGCTCATGTTTCACACTTATTCGAGCAGTTTCGCCGGCAAGGGCAGCGAGCAGCTGGCTGAGGTGCACGCCCTCGGCAACTGGTTCGAGAAGGTCACGACGCGCCTGTGCACACCTTTCCTGAGTCCCACCGACATCAACCACATCCTGCAGGGCAGCGACCTGTGGATGGATTCCGACGAGATCCGGCGCCGCCTCGGACGCATCAAGCATCCCAAGGCAGCGCCGCGCAAGAGCGCGACGAAACCTTAGATCACAGAAACGGTGTGATTACCCGCTCTCTTTCATGCAGATCGGGGTCATGGTGTAAGTGGTGGGATCGACCTTCCAGGCTGCGCCGGAAATCATGTCGATCGGGATGGTAAGAATGCCGAAGTCGAGCAGGATGCCAAGTAGTGACACCGGCTCGAAGGCTTCTCCGCTTTCGCCGGTGACTGCCTTGCAGCCCTCCTTTTCCACACGCAGGGTATGTGGTTTGCCTTTCTTGATGTTAACCATGGCGGTATCTACACCGCGCGCGGCGCCATCTACATAGATTACGGAACCCTTTTCAAGAGAGTTTACGGTGATGTTGTCGCTGTTTCCCTTGATGATGGATGCGCAACCACTCAGCGCCAAACTCGTGGCAATCAGAGCCGAAACCAATTTCTTGCTATGCATTTTATTGACCAATCCCCGTTCAGGATCTTCCTGTGCCAAAAGGCTAATCTCAGTCGACCCCGTTTATGCTAAAAACATAAACTAAATGACAAAAGGATGAATTCTATCGATCGGTCGACGATAGTCAATGTTTTGTCATAAATAAATGCCGTTAGGGATTTAACGGGAGCTGGTCGCCGGGTGTTCAGCCTGTTGCCAGGACGTTTCAAGCCGTTGGGAGGGGGACACAGAAACCTACGGCAGTGCTCCGGCGATGTCCCGGGCGAGGGCGTCCACCAGGCGTCCGTGGGCAGTGGCGAGGGCTTCCCAGGTGGGGGCGGCGAGTTGCTCGGTGGCGGCGAAGCGGCGGCTGGTCACGTCTTTGCCGGCCTTGCGGAGGGTCCATACGGCTTCCAGCGTGACCCGCTCGAAGCCGTCGGCGTCGAAGCGCTGGACGTCGATGGGCAGGCTCAGGTCGGGTTCGGCGATGCTCGCCTGCGGCCACGCCACGGCGCGGCTGTAGGGCGTGCGGCGGGCCAGTTCAACCGCCACGCGGCGGGCGATTTCAGTCTTCAGCGGGGCCGCCCAGCGGTGGCTGTCGGACACGTCGGCGCGGCTGTCGTCGAGCAGGCGAACCATGTGCAGGCGGTCGATGGCGGCCGGCACACCCACCGGGCCGACCACCAGGCTGGCACCGGTCAGTGTCGGCAGCGAGCTTGCCGGCCCGGCAGACAGCGGGCCGAGAGTGTAGTTGAGGACGGGCGGGGTGGTGCCGCAGCCGGCCAGCAGGCCGATCAGGGCGAAGGTGCTCAGGAGACGACGCATCAGGGTTTGTCCTCGGGTTTGCCGCGCAGCAGCGCTTCGGGATGTCGGTCGAGGGTGTCGGCCAGGTGGCGCAGGGCCTGGGCGGCGCGGGACAGTTCCTGCAGGCTGGCGCGCAGGTCCTGCTGCAGGGGCGCATCGCTGGCCAGCAGCTTGCGGGTGTCGGCGATGGCGGCGCGGGCTTCCACCACGGTGTTGCGCACATCGCCGCTGGCCAGACCGTCCAGGCGCTTGACCAGGCCTTCGGCCTCGTCGATGGTCCGGCCGAGGCCGACGATGGCCTTGCGGGTGTCCTGGCCGATTTCGTCGAGCGGCAGCTTGTCGAGCCTGGCGACGATGCGCAGCAGCGTGGTCTGTAGTTCGTCGAGGCTGCCGCGCTGGGTGGGGAGCGCCGGCGGGGTCTGGCTCCAGTCGGCCTTGGCCGGCTTGGCGCCGGGGAAGAAATCGAGCGCCACGTAGAGCTGGCCGGTCACCAGATTGCCGCTGCGCAGCTGGCTGCGCAGGCCATTGGCGATCAGTTTGTCGATAAAGGCGCGGAAATCCTTGTCTCCGGCGTCCTTGCCAAAAAACGTTGTATTGCTGGGCCGTGGCCGAGCCTGCATGCGCCCCGGGAAGATGGCCACCTCGACGAGCAGGCCCAGCTCTGTGGTGCGGGAGTTGAAGTCCGGATGGATCGCTGTTACTTCGCCGACCTGGATGCCGCGGAAGTCCACCGGCGCACCCACCGACAGCCCGCGCACCGATTCGGTGAAGCGCAGCAGGTAGTTCTGCACGGTGGTGTGGGGCTGCTTGAGGGCTTCGGTCCGGTTGGGGAAGAGGCGGAAGTGGTGGTCCTTGGGGGCCGGTTCGTCGTTGGGGCCATCGGGTGTCTGGAAGGCCAGTCCGCCGGCGAGGATCGAGGCGAGGGATTCGGTATTCACCTGCACGCCGTCGGCGCTGAGTTTCACGTCGACGCCGCTGGCGTTCCAGAAGCGGCTGTCGGTGGTCACGAAACGGTCGTAGGGGCTCTTGATGAAGACCTGGATGTCGAGTTGCCGGCCGTTTTCACCGAGTTTGAAACCGGTGACCTGGCCGGCCTGAATGCGCCGGAAATACACCGGTGTGCCGACCCCGACCGAGCCAAGGGTTTCCGCCTGCAGCACGAAGGCGCGACCGGGTACGTCGAAGGTGATGATCGGCGCAGCCTCGAGGCCGGTGAAATGGTGCCGCTCCTCGGCCGACTTGCCGGCGTCCATGCCCACGTAGGCACCCGACAGTAGGGTGTCGAGGCCCGACACGGCGCTGCCCGAAACCTTGGCGCTGACCACCCAGAAGCGCGTGTCGTCCACCAGCAGCCGGGCCGCCTCCCGGGCCAGCTTGGCGGTGGCGATGACGTGGGCGCCGTCCTCGTCAAGGGCCACGCCGGTGATCTGGCCGACATCCACGTCCTTGAATTTGATGCGCGTCTTGCCAGGCTCCAGGCCCTCGCCGGTTTTGAAGTGGATGGTGATGGTCGGGCCTTGCTCGTAGTAGGTGCGGGCGGCCAGGAAAAGGCCGATCAGCGCGGCGACCAGCGGGATGATCCACACCAGCGGGATGCGGAAGCGCCGTGGCTTGTCCACGGCGGCGACGGGCAGGGCGGGGGGAGCGGGTTCAGTCATGGTCGGGTGCGTCGGTATCGGTTAGAGGGTCCCAGATCAGGCGCGGGTCGAAGCTCATGGCGGCGAACATGGTCAGCACCACCACCGCGCCGAAGGCCACGGCCGCCGGGCCGGCCTGGATGATGGCGAGGCCCTGGAAGTGCACCAGGGCCACCAGGATGGTGATCACGTAGATGTCGAGCATGGACCAGCGTCCGACGAACTCGACCATGCGGTACAGCCGGGTGCGCTGCAACAGGTTCTGGCGCGAGCGGCGCTGCACCGAGGCGGTGAGGTAGATCAGGGCGATGATCTTGAGCAGCGGCACCATCACGCTGGCGAAGAACACCACCGCCGCCAGCGGCCACGAGCCCGACTGCCACAGGAACACCACGCCGCTCATGATGGTGTCTTCCTGGCTGCCCAGCAGCGAAGTGGTGACCATCATTGGCAGCAGGTTGGCGGGAACATAAAGGAGGACGGCGGCGAGGATCAGCGCCCAGGTGGTGCTGATGCTGGCGGGTTTGCGCATGTGCATCGGTGCGTTGCAGCGCGGGCAGCGCAGGTGGTGGCTGTCGCCGTCCGGCAGGTGGGCGAGTTGGCCGCAGATGTGGCAACTCATCAGCCCGGCCTGGCGGGCGGTGAGATGTGGCGCGGCGTGGGACGTGCTCACGGGCGCTCCTCGGCGAGGGGCGTCTGCCACAGCAGGCGCGTGTCGAAGGCGCGCCCGGCGAGGGTGAGGGCGACGATCAGCGCTGCCATGGCCCAGAAGGCGGTGCCGAGAATCACGCTGGCCAGGTGCGACAGCTTGACCAGCGATACCAGCATGCCGAGCAGGAAGACTTCCGTCATGCCCCACGGCTGGACCGAGCGCACCAGCCGGAAAAAGGCTGCCAGCTTGGGCGATACGCGTCCGAGGCGCAGCGGCACCAGCACCAGCAGGATCATCAGCAATTCGAGCACGGGGAACAGCAGCGCGGTGACGAAGACCAGCCCCGCCACCGGTCCCATGCCGTCGCGCCACAGCACCTGTACGGCTTCGAGCAGCGTCACCTCGACCCGGCGGCCTTGCATCTCGAGGCCTACCAGCGGATAGACATTGGCCAGCACGTAGAGGATGGCGGCGCACAGGGTCAGCGCCAGGGTCCGGTCGATGCTGTCGGGCGGGTTACGGGCGAGAAAAGCCTTGCAGCGCGCACAGCGAGCCGTCTCGCCAGGGGCGAGTTGCGGTTCGGTTTGCAGCAGGTCGCACTCGTGACAGGCGATCAGGTCGGCGGGCAGGGTCGGATGCGCAGCGGGTGCGGGCATGGCGTGGCCCCGGGAAATGACGGCCAATTGTGCGGGGCCTGCCCGCCGGGCGCAAGGGCGGCGGGGTTTGCGGCTGGTAGTGCCTAGCGCGTTGCCGCGACTGGCCCGGGAAGGGCGGGGCCGCTGAGTCCTGGTCCGGGCGACGGACCGGAAGCGTCGGCGGGGGCCGGGATACGGTTGAGCGGCAGCGGAGGTTCGTCGCGCTGTGCAGACAGGGCGTTGCGGGAGGTGGTCATGGGAGGCGTGGGCGTTTCACCGCCCGCCATCGGGGCCAGAGGGAGCACGATGGGGGTACTGGTACTGCGCTGGAGCAGGATGACCCGGTCGGCCAGCACCCGATCGACGAGGATGTCTTCACTGAAGGAGGCGCCTTCGGGCACCAGCACGGGACGCTTGCCGGTCTCGGCGAGGATGGCCACTCCCGGTGCGCTGTCGTTGCCGATGATCACTCCCTGCAGTACGAGCCCAAGCGGGGGGTCGGCCTGAGGCCGTTCGATGAACTGGGGGGTGGAGGGATTGACCACCAGCAGCAGCCCCATTTCTTCGCCAATCCACAGCACCGAAACCACCAGAACACCAAGGCTCAGGAGGATTTTCTGCAGGCGTTTGAAATCGAATCCGTTCATGAAAATCTCTTTTTTAGGTGGCCTGTATGCCATCGGCCATGGAGTGTGTTTCACCGTAACACGCCTTCCACTCCCTTTCTGTATCGCTTTAACGCGGATTAACCCATTTAACCAAAGTTACGATAAGTGCCTTGAAGGAGGTGGGGTGCTTAACGGGATTTCATCCGTTACGGCCGGAAAATGGGACAAGCGGCCATCCTTGCAGCGTGTTATCCCCTATTGCTGATCCTAGACCATGCATCCACGCCTTCCAGCTTTCTTTTGCGCTTTTCTTCCGACCCTTGTCGGTGCCAGCCGGTATCCGGCTACGTGCCGGGGCGTGCAGGGATTGCCCTGTGTTCAGGTCGTCCCGGCGTCGATGAAATCCAGCACGTCCTTCACGAAGCGTTCGCGCTCCCACAAGTGGGGGGCGTGGTCCACGCCTTCGTAGATGCGCAGCAGGGCGTCGGGAATGCTGTCGCGTACGTATTCGGCGGTACCGGTCGAATAGAAGTTGCTCGCGCCGCCGTACACCAGCAGGGCCGGGATGGGGATGCGGGCCAGCACGTCCCGGTAGTCGGCGGCGGTCAGGCTGGTCCAGCAGTCGATCAGCGGGCGCGGGTTGAGGGTGCGCAGACGCTGGCGGGCGGTCTCGATGCCGGAGCCGTTTTCCAGGTATTTGGCCCGTGAGCGCTCGTTGTGGCCAAAGGCCGCCAGGCGCAGCACCGTTTCGGCGAAGTCCTTCTCCAGCTCGCCGATGAAGGCCGCGTTGCGGCGATGGTCGAAATCGCCGTAAATGCCGCGTTTCCAGCTGTCGTCGGTGAGCAGCTTGGGCGACTGGTCGATGAAGACGAGGCGCGACAGGCGGGTGCTGCCGAAATCCCGCAGGTATTGCCACAAGGTCAGGGCGCCCATTGAATGGCCGGCCACCACGGCCTGCTCGAGTCCGTAGTGATCGAGCAGGTTTTGCAGGTCGCGGGCCATGCGCTCGACGGTGGGCACGGTGGCCGACTTCAACGCATGCCCGCCGTGGCCGCGGGCGTCCCAGCGAAAAACCCGATGCTTTGCCTCGAAGGCTTCCAGGAAGGGGTTCCAGTCCCGGTGGGTGGAGGTCCAGCCGTGCAGCAGCACCAGCGGCGGGCCCTCGCCGGAAATCTTCAGGTGGAGTTTTTCGCCATCGTCGGTGAGGAAGTGGTCCATGGGATCGCTCGGGTAATGAGGTGAGAGCCCGAGTATATGACGTGCACGGAAGGTCAGCCGTCCACGGGTGCGCCCGGTGTGTCGAGAATGCGCTGGTAGAAGCCCACATCGAGCCAGCGCCCGAACTTGAAGCCGGCCTGCTGCAGCGTGCCGGCATGGCGGAAGCCGAGCTGTTCGTGCAGCGCAATGCTGCCGCTGTTGGCCATGTCGATGACGCCCACCAGCATGTGCAGGTCCTGCGCCCGCGCTGCCTCGACCAGTCTTTCCAGCAGCGCCCGCCCGAGGCCCTGGCCGCGGTGTTCCCGGTGTACGTAGATGGAATGCTCGACGCTGTATTTGTAGGCTGGAAAAGCGCGGAAGGGGCCGTAGCTGGCGAAGCCGAGGAGGGTTCCGTCGGCGTCGATGGCACCGATCACCGGGTAGTTGCCGGCGGCCTTGGCGGCGAACCACGCGACCATGCTGTCGGCGGTGCGCGGCTGGTAGTCGTAAAGGGCGGTGGAAGTGGCGATGGCTTCGTTGAAGATGGCCAGGATCGCCTCGGCGTGGGCTGCGTGGGTGCAGGAGATGACGTTCATGGCGCGCGGATTCGGTCTGTCCGGGGAAACCCGATTCTGCCCGAATCCCTGCGCTGTCCATCAGTTCGTTCTGGTAGCGCGAGCGGTATCCCGCGCAAACAGGTCGGATTTTGTGGGGTTAATCGACCTTAATCAGCGATTAAACCAGCGCAGCACCGTGCCCCATTCATGGATGTCGAGCCGGGACGCTTCGCCGCAGGCGAAGTCGAGCCCCAGCCAGTGTTCCGGCGGCAGGCCGAGGAGCTGGCCGGCCAGCGCCCGCAGCGGCCCGCCGTGGGCGACGATGACGACCGCCGGCGCGGGGCTGGCGGCCCGCAGTTCGGCGAGGAAATCGTGGGCGCGGGCGGCCATCTGGCGCGGCGATTCGCCTCCCGGCGGGGCAAAGTCGAGAGGTGCGTCGACCCACGCGTCGATGGCGCTGCCGATGTCGTCGAAAGTGCGGCCTTCCCATTCGCCGAAGTGGATTTCCTTCAGGCGCGGGTCGAGCAGCGGTGTGCCGAGGGCTTCGGCCAGCAGTCGCGCGCGGGCCAGCGGGCTGGCGTAGAGGGCGAAATCCTGCGGCAGCAGCGGGCGCAGGCGTTCGGCCACGGTGACAGGGGATTCAGCCAGGCCCAGGTCGGTCTGGCCGTAACAGGTGCCCGGCTGTACATCGGGCCGGGGATGACGGATCAGGTAGAGCTCCATGCGGCGAGTATCCCGAAGTAGATGGCGAGTTCGGCGACCTGCTGGGTGGCGCCCAGGCAGTCGCCGGTGTAGCCGCCGAGGCGGCGGGCGAAAGTGCGTATCGCCCAGACGATCACGATGGCGGTCAGCACCAGCGCCGTCAGGGCTTCCCGGGGGTTGAGCAGCAGCAGCGGGAGGATGCCGGCGAGGGTCGCCAGGCCGAGTTCGGCACTCGTCGGGCGGCGCGCGACGGAGGCCGATTTGGCGCTGTCGTCGGCGCGGGCGTAGTCGAGTACCGCCATCAGGCTGACTGCGGCGAGGCGCGACAGGGAATGGGCGACCAGCAGGGCGGCGATCACCGGGTAATCGTCGCCGGCTGCGAGATTCGCCAGCGCCAGGTATTTGGCGAGCAGTACCAGGACCAGCCCGATGGCGCCGTAGCTGCCGATCCGCGAGTCCTTCATGATGGCCAGCACCTGGGCCTTGGTCCACCCGCCGCCGAGCCCGTCGCAGGTGTCGGCCCAGCCGTCCTCGTGGAAGGCGCCGGTGGCGCGGATGGTGGCCGCCATCGAGAGGACGAGCGCCAGATCGACGGGCAGAACCTGCACGGCCAGCCAGTACACCGTCGCCCCGATCAGCCCGATGATCCAGCCCACCAGCGGCAGGAACCGCGCCGCCTGGCCGAGCTTGTCCGGCGAAAACGCGACCCAGCCGGGAATTGGCAGGCGTGTGAAGAAGCCGAGGGCGATGAACAACAGCTCGATCTGGGTGCGGATCATGGTGGTGAGCGGCGTTCTGCTCACGCCTTGCCAGCCACGCCGGCCGACTCGAAGCTGGCCATCTGGTTGAGGAAATTGACCGCTGCCTGCACCAGCGGGTAAACCAGCGCAGCGCCGGTGCCCTCGCCCAGGCGCAGGTCGAGCTGGACCAGCGGTTCGACGTTGAGGTGGGCGAGCTGAACCCGGTGGCCAGCCTCGTCGGAGCGATGGGCGAAGACGCAGTAGTCGAGGATGGCGGGGGCGAGGCTGTAGGCCACCAGCAGGGCGCTGGTGACGATGAAGCCGTCGATGAGCAGCAGCATGCCGGCTTCTGCGCCGCCGAGCATGGCGCCGGCCATCATGGCGATCTCGAAGCCGCCGTATTCGGCAAGGGCGGCGAGGGGCTCGGACAGGCGCCCGCCGCGGGTTACGGCGCGGGACAGCAGTTCGCGCTTGCGGGCCAGGCCGGCGTCGTCGAGGCCAGTGCCGCGGCCGATCACGACGTCGAGCTCGGCGCAGGTCAGGCAATGGGTGAGCAGGGAGGCGGCGGCGGTGTTGCCGATACCCATTTCGCCAAAGCCGATCACGTTGCAGCCCTGGCTGGCCAGCGTGCGGGCCAGTTCACGGCCACGGGCGATGGCGGCATCGCGCTGGGCGGCGTCCATGGCCGGGGTTTCGAGGTAGTTGGCGGTGCCGGGGGCGATCTTGGCGTCGATCAGGCCGGGTCGGGTGCCGAAATCATGGGCGACGCCGGCATCCACCACCGACAGGTCCATGCCCATCTGGCGTGCAAAAACGTTGATGGCAGCGCCGCCGGCAAGGAAATTCTCGACCATCTGCCAGGTCACGTCCTGGGGGTAGGCGGACACGCCGGCCTTGGCTGCGCCGTGGTCGCCGGCAAACACCAGCATGTGCGGCCGGCGCAGTTCGGGGGCCACGGTTTGCTGGATCAGGCCGATCTGTTTGGCCAGCGATTCCAGGCGGCCGAGGGCGCCGAGGGGCTTGGTCTTGGTGTCGATGCGCTGCTGGAGGGCTGCAGCGAGGGTCTGGTCGGGACGGACGATTGCGTAGGTCATGGCGCGCATCTGTGGGCGGGGTAGAGGCCGCGGATGCTAGGGCGCGGCGGCGTTTACATCAAGCGCCGCCGCGCCGCTGTCTTCAGTGACCGCCGCCGCCAAGGGTGGCCTGGCGCACTTGCAGGACAATCCGGCGGCTGTTGCGGATCTCCTTGTGCCAGGCGCGCTTGAGGACGAAGCGCAGTTCGTAATCGCCGGCAATGTCACCGATGAGCGCAAAAACCTGACTGCCCGCCCGGAGCCGGCCGGCCTCCGGCAGGGTCTCTTCGAGGGTGATGCGGATTGGTGCGTGGGCTGAATCCACGTACCAGGTGGCTCCGCTGCCGGGATAGGACGGAAGGGCGATGCGGCAGGTCTGTCCGATGTCGCTGGCAAGTCGTTGGTGGGGCATGGTGTGGGCTGGTCCGGTTGTTGTTGTTGTTGTTGTTGGTATTTTTTTGCTCAGCCCTTGAGCCTGAGAGGTAATCCGGCGGCCACGAAGGTGACCTGTTCGCACAGTGCGGCGACAGCCTGGTTGAGGCGTCCGGCTTCGTCGCGAAAGAGGCGTCCCAGCGGCGTTTCCGGCACCAGCCCGAGGCCGACTTCGTTGGCGACGAAGATGACCCGGCCGGGCAGCGTCGGGATCAGCGCCAGTAGCGCGGCCCGTTCACGGGCAAAGGCGGGGAGCTGATCGGCGCTGGCTGCGGGGGGCAGGTTTTCGGCGCCGTCGAGCAGGTTGGCCAGCCACAGGGTCAGGCAGTCGACCACCACGCAGCGGTCGGGGGCGGCTTCGGCGGCGAGGGCGGCGGCGAGGCGTGTGGGTGCTTCGACCACCATCCATCCGGCGGGGCGGTCGGCCTGGTGACGGGCAATGCGGGCCGCCATCTCCTCGTCGAGCGCTTCGGCGGTGACGATGACGTGCACCGACAGGTCGCTGGCGGCGGCCAATGTTTCGGCGTGGCGACTCTTGCCCGAGCGGGCGCCACCGAGGATCAATTCAGAAGGCATAAGGGACTTTCGCTGATGTTCCGTGCACGTCAACTCGTTGCAGGAAGTGACTGATTCTGGTGGTATTATCGCAGGCTGTTGCGCTGCGGATAGATCCGCAGCAGACAAACGTGTTCCAGGTGCTCCACGGGCCTTCCGGCCCAGGGGTTAAACGGGAAACAGGTGCGCGATCTTCTTTCGGAAGTCGTAATGCCTGTGCTGCCCCCGCAACGGTAAGCAAGCGCAAGGTGTGTCACACAGCCACTGGGCCTCTGGGTCTGGGAAGGCGATACACCGCGTCCGGTCCGGCATTCATGCCGCCCCGGCACAGCTTGTGAGCCCGGATACCGGCCTTGATCACACAAAGCGGAAGTGCCACGGGGTGGTGGCGACGAGCGCGGTCATGGATTTTCCTGGCCTTCTCTCCCCCCTCCCGGCACGTCCAGACGCAATCCACCCAGGTCGGCGGGGACGCCACCGGGTCCGGGAGAAACCTCAAGATGATCATCCGCCTTTCTGCCGCCGCTATTGCGGTCGCTGCTGCATTCCCTGCCACCACGTTGGCCGCCGACAACGAACAGCCTATCGTGGTCGTCACCGCCACCCGCCAGGTGACCCGCATCAACGAACAACTGAGCGATGTCACGGTTCTGGAGCGTGCTGATCTGGAAAACGCCGGCCAGAACACCGTTGCCGAGATCCTCGCCCGTCAGCCCGGCCTGGAATACGCCTCCAACGGCGGCCCTGGCGCCAGCTCCAGCGTTTACATGCGCGGCGGCGCCAATGCCAAGCACACCGTGGTGCTGATCGACGGCATGCGCGTCGGTTCGGCCTCCCTCGGCCAGTTTTCCTGGTCGCGCCTGCCCGCCAGCCAGATTGAACGTATCGAAATCCTGCGTGGCCCGGCGTCTGCGCTGTATGGCAGCGATGCCATCGGTGGCGTGATCCAGATCTTCACCCGCCGCGGCGAAGGCCCGGCCCGCGCCAACGTGGAAGCCGGCATGGGCACTTACGGCACCCGCTCCCTGAGTGCCGGTGTCGCCGGCGGCACTGCGGTCTTCAACTACAGCCTGCAGGCCACTCACAACAAGACCGACGGCTTCACCAGCCGGGTCGGCCCTACCTACAACCCGGACCGGGACGGCTTCGAGAACAACAGCGCCAGCGCCAATTTTGCTTACCAGCTGGCCAAGGGACACGAGATCGGCCTCAACCTGTTTCAGAGCGAAGGCTCCAACCACTACGACGGTACTGGCCGGAAGACCGATTATCGCAACGATCTGAGTGTGCTCAGCTACGGCCTCTACCTGAAGAACATTTTCAGTGAGAGCTGGACCAGCACCCTGCGGGCGGGTCAGAGCACTGACAAGTCCTTCGACATCAAGAACGCGGTCGCGAGCAGCCGCTTCCGCACGATCCAGGAGCAGTACGTCTGGCAGAACGACATCACGACCCGGGTCGGTCGCTTCCTGCTGGCCGCCGAACGCCTCCAGCAGCAGATCGACGCGTCGTCCACCTACACCCAGAACGACCGGACCATCGATTCGTTCATCGTCGGCTGGAACGCCTCGTTCGAAGCCCATCGCCTGCAAACCACGCTGCGCCGGGACAGCAACTCCCAGTTTGGCGACCGGAATACCGGTTCGCTGGCCTACGGCTACCAGATCAGCCGCGCCTGGCGCGCCAGCGCGTCCTACGGCACGGCCTTCAAGGCCCCGTCCTTCAACGATCTGTACTACCCCCTGGATGGTTTTGGCTACGAGGGCAACCCGAACCTGAAGCCGGAATCCTCGAAGAACCGGGAAGCCGGTCTCTACTACGGGAGTGGCGGCCACGAAGCCAGCCTGGTGTGGTTCTCCAACAAGATCACCGACCTGATTTCGTGGTCCGGCCGCACCTCGCCGGTGAACATCGGCAGCGCCAGCCTGAGTGGCGCAACCCTGGCCTACGCGGGCAATGTTGCCGGTTTCAAGCTGGCCGCCAACGCTACCCACCAGGACACGAAGGACGACAGCACCGGCAACCGCCTGGCTCGCCGGGCGGCCAACTTCGGCACGCTGAGCGTCGGGCAAAAGCGCGGCAAGTGGGAGTGGAGAACCGAGCTGTACGCCTCGGGTGGCCGTTTCGACACCGACGCCAACACCACTCGGTTGGGCGGCTACAGCCTGCTGAATCTGTACGGCAGCTACAGTCCGGATCGTGACTGGTCGGTCTTTGCCCGTGCCAACAACGTGCTCGACAAGGAATACGTCACCGCCGGGGGTTACGAGACGGCCGGTGCAAACGTGTTCTTCGGCGTACGCTACGCACCGAAATAACATCCCATGAGCGGAGGGACGATGGCCCACGGGCACGTGGCAAAACTCGGTGCCACCAGCAGCATTCGACTGGTGCGCCGGCGTGCCGGACTGGTGCTGGCCGGCCTTGTGCTGGCCACGCTGGCGGCCTTCGCCTGGTCGCTCTCCGCCGGTTCCCTGCCGGTTTCCTTCGACGACCTGATTACCGCCCTCAGCGGTGGTGAGGGCGGCATGGAGGTGGACATCATCCGCGGCCTGCGTCTGCCCCGCGCCGTGGCGGCCTTTGCTTGTGGCGGCCTGCTGGCTTTGGCCGGTGCGCTGATGCAGGTGTTGTTGCGCAACCCGCTGGCCGACCCCTACGTGCTGGGGATTTCGGGCGGGGCGGCGGTGGGTGCGCTGGGGGCGATCCTGGCCGGTGCCGCTTCCGGCTGGATCGACGCCGGGGCCTTCATCGGTGCCCTCGGTGCCACTTTGCTGGTTTTCGGCCTCGCCCACGGCGACGGTTCATGGACCCAGACGCGCCTGCTTCTCACCGGCGTCATCGTTGCCGCCGGCTGCGGCGCGGCGGTCGCCCTGATGCTCAGCCTGGCCCCGGAAGGGCGGGTCAAGGGCATGCTGTTCTGGCTGATGGGCGATGCCAGCGGCGCTACCCGGCCGTGGCCGGCGCTGGCCCTGCTGGTCGTTGGCCTGCTGCTGGCGATGCCTTTTGCGCGGGAGCTGAATCTGCTGGCCCGCGGCGAAGTCACTGCCCGTTCCCTCGGGGTGCGGGTCGGGCGCTTGCGCGGGCTGGTGTATGGGCTGGGCTCGCTGCTCACCGCCATCGCCGTGACGACGGTGGGTTCGGTGGGTTTTGTCGGGCTGATCGTGCCGCACCTGGTACGCCTGCTCATCGGCAACGACCAGCGCCTGCTGCTGCCCGCCGCCACGCTGGCCGGCGGCGTGCTGCTGTGTGCCGCCGACACCGCCGCGCGCACCGTCGTGGCGCCGATCCAGTTGCCGGTGGGGGTGCTCACCGCGCTGATCGGTGTGCCGGTTTTCCTCTTTCTGCTGGCGAGGCATCCGCGATGAAGATGGACGCCCGTCCGCCCGTCCTCGCCGTTGACCGGCTCAGCGTTGAAGTGGGTCGGCGCGACGTGTGCCGCGCGCTGGACTTCACCGTTCAGCCCGGCGACACGCTGGTCATTCTCGGCCGCAACGGTGCCGGCAAGACCACCCTGCTGCATACCCTGGCCGGCCTGCGCGACGTGCTCCGGGGTGCCGTGCTGCTGTCGGGCCAGCCCTACGCTGCCTGGCCGCGCGGTCACGAAGCCTGCCTGCGCGGCCTGCTGGCGCAGAGTCAGCCCGACTTTTTCAGCGCCACGGTGCTCGAAACCGCCCTCGTCGGCCGTCATCCCTACTTGGGTCGCTGGGACTGGGAAGGGCCCGAGGACGAAGCCATCGCGCTGGCCGCCCTGGCGACCATGGGCCTCGAAAGCTTTGCCGAACGCCAGGTGCCGACCCTCTCCGGCGGCGAGCGCCAGCGCCTGGCCATCGCCGCGCTGCTGGTCCAGCAGCCGCGCCTGTACCTGCTTGACGAGCCCCTCGCGCACCTCGACCTGCACCACGAGATCACTGTCCTCGACCACTTCCGCGACCTGGCCGCCCGCGGCGCCGGGGTCGTCATGGTGCTCCACGACATCAACCTCGCCGCCCGCTACGCCAGCCACGTGTTGCTGCTCGACGGCGAGGGTGGTCACGTGATCGGTCCGGCGGCCGAGGTGCTCACCGCCGAACGTCTGTCCGCTGCTTTCGGCCACCCGCTGCGGGCGGTGGTGGATGGCAATTCGACCTTATTCGTGCCGGTCTGAACCGTACCCACAGAACATCCAACCGAGAGAAACCATGAGCGAACACCAGAACCCGCCCGCCACTGACGCCGAGACCGAACGCAACGCCCGCCACAAGGCCCGCATGGAACGCAAGAAGGCGGTCGTGGACGCCAGCATCGCCGCTGCCACCGACAAGCGCGGCCTCTTGCTGATCAACACCGGCAACGGCAAGGGCAAGTCCAGCGCGGCTTTTGGCGTGCTGGCGCGGGCCATCGGCCACGGCCTCAAGGTCGGCGTGGTGCAATTCGTCAAGGGCCGCTCGGATACCGGCGAGGAAGCCTTCTTCCGCCGCCAGCCCGAAGTCAGCTGGCACGTGATGGGCGACGGCTTCACCTGGGATACCCAGGACCGCACCGCCGACACCGCCAGCGCCCAGGCCGGCTGGGCCCAGGCCCGGGTCTTTCTCGACGACCCGGAAATCGGCCTGGTGGTGCTCGATGAGCTGAACATCGCCCTCAAGTACGGCTATCTCGACGTGAACCAGGTCATCGCCGACATCGAAAGCCGGCCCGAGATGCAGCACGTCATCGTCACCGGCCGCGCGGCCCCCGAGGCGCTGATCGAGGCTGCCGACACGGTGACCGACATGGGCGTCGTCAAGCACGCCTTCAAGGCCGGCATCGCCGCCCAGGCCGGTGTCGAGTTCTGAAAGCCCTGCCATGCACCGCATCGTTCACCTCGAATCCGGCGCCCTGATCGCCGACATCCGCCGCCCTGTCTTCGCCCATCAATGGACGGAGTACGAGGCCACGACTCAGGCCGACATCGCCACTCGTCTGGCCGGTGCCAGCATTGCCATCGTCAACAAGCGCCTGCTCACGGCCGAGATCATCGCCGGCCTGCCCGGGCTGCAGATGGTCGCCATTGCCGCCACCGGCTACAACAATGTCGATCTCGACGCCTGCCGGGCCCGCGGCATCGTGGTGTCCAACGTGCGCGGCTACGCCCGCGAGACCGTGCCGGAGCATGTCTTTGCGCTGCTCCTGGCCCTGTCCCGGCAGATTGGCCCTTATCACCAGTCGGTGGCCGCCGGGCGCTGGCAGAAGAGCGAGCAGTTCTGCTATTTCGACTACCCGATCCGCGACCTGGCTGGGCAGACCCTCGGTCTCCTCGGCGGTGGCGTGCTGGGGCAGGGTGTCGCCCGGCTGGCGGCGGCCTTCGGCATGCGCGTGATGCTCGGCGAACACAAGGGCGCGGCGAATGTGCGTGACGGCTACGTGCCTTTCGCGCAACTGATTCGCGAGGCCGACGTGATCAGCCTGCATTGCCCGCTCAACGACGCCACCCGCCACCTGATCGGCGCTGCCGAACTGGCTGCCATGCGCCCCCACGCGCTCCTGATCAACACCGCCCGCGGCGGTCTGGTGGATGAGCAGGCGCTTGCCACGGCCTTGCGCGAACGGCACATCGGTGGCGCCGGCTTCGACGTGCTCACCGAAGAGCCGCCGACCGACAACCCGCTGCTGGCCCCGGACCTGCTCGCCGCCGGCAACTTCATCCTCACGCCCCATGTCGCCTGGTCGAGCCGCGAGGCCATGCAGGCGCTGGCCGACCAGCTGATCGACAACATCGAGGCCTTTTCCGCCGGGGCGCCGCGCAACCGGCTGGCGTGATGGCGGGGCGGCCGCAAGTCGGCGCGCGCCCGCTGTGCCACTTGATGCGATAATTGCGCTTTATTTCCTTTGGCGCCCGGCTGTGCGGGCGTCCGACTGCGCATGCATTTTCCCCTGCCGGACTTTTCCGCCTGCCGCGTGCTCGTGTGCGGTGATGTGATGCTCGACCGTTACTGGCACGGGGCCACGGCCCGCATCTCGCCCGAGGCGCCGGTGCCGGTGGTGCAGGTGAAGAACGACGAGGTGCGCGCCGGCGGGGCCGGCAACGTGGCCCTCAACGCCGCCTCCCTCGGCGCGCAGGCGCGGGTCATCGGTCTGATCGGCGAGGATGAAGCCGGTCGCCTGCTGGAAGAAAGCCTGCTTGCCCAGGGCGTGGAATGCGCCTTCGAACGTTTGAGCGACGCGCCAACGATTACCAAGCTGCGCATCATCTCCCGCCACCAGCAACTGATTCGCCTGGATTTCGAGGAGCCTTTCGATGCCTGTCACGCGGCGCGCATCGGCGCCGCCCTCGCTGCGCATCTCGACGGCGTGGACGTGCTGGTGCTGTCCGATTACGCCAAGGGCACCCTGGCCGACGTGCCGGCCCTGATCGCCGCGGCGCGGGCGCGGGGCATTCCGGTGGTGGTCGATCCGAAGGGCACGGATTTTTCCCGTTATCGCGGCGCCACCGTCGTCAAACCCAACCTGTCCGAGTTCGAGGCGGTGGTCGGCCCCTGTCCGGACGAGGCCACGCTGATCGCCCGTGGCGAGGCGCTGCGCGCCGAGCTGGACCTCGAAGCCTTGCTGGTGACCCGGGGCGAGCAAGGCGTCACCCTGCTGCAAAAGGGCCAGCCGGCCCATCACCAGCCGACGCGCGCCCGGGACGTCTTCGATGTGACTGGCGCCGGCGACACGGTGTCGGCGGCCCTCGGCTGCGGTATCGCCGCCGGTCTCGGCCTGCGCGAAGCGACCGCCCTGGCCAATCTGGCGGCCGGCGTGGTGGTCGGCAAGCTGGGAACGGCCACGGCCAGCCTCGACGAGTTGTGCGAGGCAATGAACGTGCATGCGCCGCTGGCCCGCGGCTTGCTGAACGCCGACGCCGCGGCCAGCACCTGTCAGCGCGCGCGTGCCGCCGGCGAGCGCATCGCGGTGCTGCTGGGCCCGCTGGGGCCCCTCGATGCGGCTTCCCTGGCCTTGCTGGATCAGGCCAGCCAGATGGGTGACCGCCTGCTGGTGATCGAGCCCGTCGGCACGCCGCCCGATGCCACGACCATCCTGGCCGCCCTGCGTCCGGTGGATTGGGTCGTGCTGGCCGATGACGCCACGCGCGACCGTATCCTTGTGCAGATCCGCCCGGACATGCTGCTGGGTTCCGCGGCAGTGCTGGCGCGTTTGCCCGTCGAGGTGTGTGCTGCTGCCGTCGGCTTGCACTCCGTTGTGCTGCCCGACTGAGGCCCGTTCATGACGATGGATATCTCCACGACCAATGGTCGGGTCCGCGCCTGGTTCGACATGCATCTGGTCGATCACGGCTGCATCCGCGCGATCTACAACAACTTCTATCCCCTGGGCGACGGCATGTACCGCTGCAGCCAGCCCAGCCCGGCACAGCTCGCCAAGTACCGGAAAAAATACGGCATCCGCAATGTCATCAACCTGCGCGGGCCCCACGGTTATGGCTCCTACGCGCTGGAAAAGGAGGCCTGCGAGAAGCTCGGGCTGATCCTCCATGACGTCAAACTGTATTCCCGCACCCCGCCCGAAGTGGAGGAGGTGCACGCCATGGACGATCTTTTCCGGACACTCGAAGGCCCGGCCCTGATGCATTGCAAGTCCGGCGCTGACCGGGCCGGACTGGGGGCCACGCTGTACCGCATCCTGCACCTCGGGCATCGGGTGGAGGACGCGGTGGCCGAGCTGAGCTGGAAATACGGTCATTTCAAGCAGGCCAAGACCGGCGTGCTGGACTTCTTTTTTGCCACGTATCTGGTCCGCAATGCAGCCCAGCCCATCGACTTTCTCGAGTGGGTGGATACGGAATACAATCGTGAGTCACTTCAGGCGCGTTTCCACGATGAAGGTTGGGCCAGCCTGATCGTGGACAAGGTTCTTCATCGCGAATAGTTGCCGGATCCCGAGCGGTTATTTCATTTCCCGTTGCACGAATACCCCCGGGGTCGGGAAAGGGTAGGAGCTTATTTTTGATATGGACAAGCAAGTGACCGCTGCGCGCAAGAAAACCGTGGTTTTACTTCGTCACATCGG
Source organism: Zoogloea oleivorans (assembly GCF_008107625.1). Classification (GTDB taxonomy): domain Bacteria; phylum Pseudomonadota; class Gammaproteobacteria; order Burkholderiales; family Rhodocyclaceae; genus Zoogloea; species Zoogloea oleivorans. The sequence continues at coordinate 53,976 of NZ_SDKK01000009.1, read as the reverse complement.
AATAGGCGATCTGATCTGGCATTTGCCCTATATCCGTGCCATTGCTGCCGACAGCCTCGACGGCAAGGTGTCGGTGATTGCCGCCCCGACTACAAGAGCCCCGGAAATCCTGGCTGCCGAAAATTGCATCGACGAGGTCATCCTTTATGACCGCAACCCGCGGCGCGGTGAAAAGCGCAAGGGCCTGCATGGCGGAATTCGGGGCATGTTCCGTTTCGCGCGGGAAATCGAGAAATACCGCTTTGAACGGATCTATATCTTTTCGCGGCGCTATCACCACTCGTTGGTGGCCTGGCTGGCCGGTATTCCGATGCGGGCCGGATTTGGCACCAATCTCCGCCAGCGCCTTTTCCTGAACCAGCAGCCCTATATCGTCAAATACAAGGGGGTGGGTGTCGAGGTATTCGAGGACGCTACGTCCCTGGCGGTTGCGCATGGTTTTGTCGACAAGCGGGTCGTTCCGAAAATGAAGGTGCCCGAGGTCGATCTGGCCTTCGGTCGGCAGGCGGTGGCCGGCTTGCCGCATCCCGTGGTGGGGTTTGCAATTGGCACTTCGGAAGTGCACAAGCACTGGGGCGACGAGAAATACGGCGCCCTGGCCGACACCCTGATCGAACGAGGCTACTCAGTTGTCCTGCTGGGTGGCCCCGGCGAGGCGGCGAGCGCCCAGCGGATCCTCGACTGCGTGTCGGCCGAGCGGCGCGGCGGTATTCGCGGTCTGACAAAAAACACCATCCTGCAAACCGCCGGCGTTCTGCGCGCGGTGGATTGCTGTGTCGGCAACGACACCGGGGTGCTGAACATGGCGGCTGCCACCGACAAGCCGTCGATTTGTCTGTTGGGCAAGCGCCCCTTGCTGCTGCATGACCCGCTGATCCACTGCCTCAACCATGCCACCCTGGACCGCATCACCGTTGATGAGGTCTTTGCCGCCGTACGCAAGACGAGTCCTGCGGCCAGTAACGCCGAATGAAAGACTCCATCCAGTTGTACCGCCGCCTGCTCGGCTCGATCCGCCCCTATTACAAGGTGGTGGCGATCTCCGTGCTGGCGATGATCGCCGCGGCCTCCCTCGAGCCGGTGCTGCCGGCGCTTCTCAAGCCCTTGGTGGACGAGAGCCTGATCAAGAAGAACCAGGTGGCCCAGTGGCAGGTGCCGCTGTTCCTGATGCTGGCCTTCCTGGCCAAGGGCGTGGCCGAGTACGTGGCCAGCGTGTCGAGTCAGTGGATCGCCAACAAGGCCATTACCGATCTGCGCCAGCAGGTGTTCCGCCATCAGATGCATTTGCCGATTCCTGTGCATCAGGCCGAAACCGGCGGGCGCATGCTGTCGCGCATCCTCTACGACATTCCGCAGGTGGGGGCGGCCCTGTCGAATGCATGGATCATCGTCATCCGCGACACCCTGGTGATCGTCGGCCTGACCGGCTACCTGATCTACACCGCCTGGGAACTGACCCTCGTCATCGTTGCCATCGCTCCGGTGGTGGCCTGGCTGATTCGCGTGGCCAGCCGCAAGCTGCGCGGCTCCAACCAGGAAATGCAGCAAACCACCGGCCAGCTTACCGGGATGGTCGAGGAAACCCTCAACGGCGTGCGCGAGATCAAGCTGTTCGGCACCCACGACCACGAAGACCGGCGCTTCCACGACGTGGCCGAACGCCTGCGCCAGCAAACCATGCGCACTGTGCGCGTTTCCGCCGTCAACGTGCCGCTGGTCCAGGTGCTGGCGGCGGCCGCGGTGGCCACGGTGATCTGGACGGCTTCTTCGCTGTCGGCCCAGGACAAGCTCAGCCCCGGCGAATTCGTCTCCTTCGTCACCGCCATGTCGATGCTTTTCGAGCCGATCCGCCGCCTGACCAACATCAACGCGGTGATCCAGCGCGGCCTCGCCGGCGCGCAGAGCATCTTCGAACTGCTCGATACACCGCCGGAAGTCGACAGCGCCACCGGCAGCCTGCCGCGGGCGAAGGGCGAGCTGCGCTTCGACGACCTGAGCTTCCGTTACCCCGGCCAGGGTGAAATGGCCCTGCAGCACTTCAGTCTGGACGTGCATCCCGGCCAGACGGTGGCCCTGGTGGGCGCCTCGGGCAGCGGCAAAACGACCCTGATCAACCTGATCGCCCGCTTCAACGAGCCGGGCGAGGGTCGCATCCTGCTCGACGGGGCGAGCCTCGACAGCCTGCCGCTGGCCCACCTGCGCCAGCAGCTCGGCTGGGTTGGCCAGCAGGTGGTGCTGTTTGACGACAGCATCGCCGCCAACATCGCCTACGGGCGCCCCGACGTGCCCGAGGCCGACATCGTCGCCGCGGCCCGCGCCGCCCACGCCATGGAGTTCATCGACAAGCTGCCCAATGGCCTCGCCACCCGCGTTGGCAGCAACGGCAGCCAGCTCTCCGGCGGCCAGCGCCAGCGCATCGCCATCGCCCGTGCTTTCCTGCGCGATGCGCCGATCCTGCTCCTCGACGAAGCCACCTCGGCCCTCGACAACGAATCCGAGCGCGCGGTGAAGGAGGCGCTGATCGAACTGCGCAAGAACCGCACCGTCATCGTCATCGCCCACCGCCTGTCCACCATTCGCGACGCTGACCGTATCGTGGTGATGGAGCACGGTCGCATCGTCGAGGCCGGCACTCACGACGAACTCCTCGCCCGCGGCCAGGCCTATGCCCGCCTTCTCGCCAGCGGCGAGCAGGTCGTCAAGGAGGTCGAGGGTGCCTGACGTCGTGAGCGAACGCGTCGCCCTCTACTTTGTCGCCTCGCCACTTCAATATCTGGCAGCCCGGCGCATTGCCGAGCGTTTCGAGGCCGGGGCCCGCCAGGTGCTGGTGTGGTACAAGCCCGGCGTTACGCCCATCGTCCGGATGGAGGACTGGGACGCTGCCCGCTACATGCCGTGGCCCCGCTGGGAGCCGCTGCCCGGTATCTGCGGGCGGCATCGTCGCCTGCGTGACAACATCGATCTGGTGGTCGGGCTGGTTGGTCGCTGCGAGACGCTGCACATCCACAGCGCGGTGTTCGACACCGAGGCCATCAATTACTTCCTGCGGGCCCTGCCCAAGGCCTGCGGGGCGCGCCAGATGAAGGCGCGCATCCTGCCCGACGGGATCATCAGCATCCACCGCTATCCCCTGTCGATCACCAAGCGTCTGGCCCAGTACGCCCGCAAGCTGCGTCGGCTGATCGCGCCCGAGCTGGATTACTGGTGCTTCTCCGGCGACCGGATCGGCTCCGATGCGCCCTTCTGCGACCGCATCTATGTGATCCCCGGTTTGCCGCACAACTATCCGGCGGACAAGGTCGTGGTGCTGCCGCCGCTGGTGACCGTGTCGACCGCGCGTACCGCCTGCGAGCCGGGCGTGCGGCGGGCCCTCGTCATTGGTCAGCCGCTGGTCGGGGCCGGCCTCATGGCGGCCGAAGACCGGGACGCGGTGGCGGCCGAAATCCGCGCCTGGCTGGCTGCCCAGGGTATCGAGCGGATTTTCTACAAGGCCCATCCGAAAGACCCGGGGCAGGAGCTGAGGCTTTCCGACTACATGCTCGTGAACCTCGACGAAGCCCTCGAGGTACACCTCGCCAACACGCCCTACGACGCGGTACTCGGCGTGCGTTCCAGTGCGCTGCTGTTCGCTCGCCAGAGCAGCCCGGCGGAAACCCGGGTGATCGCTTTCGGCTGGGATCGCATTCGTTTCAAGTCGGACGCACAGCGGCGCGACATGCGGGCGGCCTTTACCACCTGCGGTGTTGAAGTGCAGTGACGATTGCCGTGATCACTTCGCTCCGGCAACTGGCGCCGCGCATGGGGGCGGCCCTGTTCGTGTCCCTGTTCTTCTTTATTCCTGCGCACGTCGCCCCGGTTTATGTCCTGACCGCGCTGATGCTTTTGTTGTCGCTGTTCGAGGGGCGTTTCAGGGAGAAGTGGACGATCCTGCGCGGAGACTCCCTATTCTGGATTTTCCAGGCTTTTTTCTGGATTATCCCGCTTTCGCTGTTATGGACCGAAGACCTTGCCGCCGGCCTGAAAATGCTCGGCCGCTACGGATTCTTCCTCCTTTCGCCGCTCTACCTGCTGGTTGCCCGCCGCGAGCATGCCGGCAAATGCATCCTCGTCTTTCTGGCCGGCATCGCCGGTGCCGAAGTGCTGGCGTACTACAACTGGCTGCAGATGCACGTCGTTCCGGAATGGCCCCGCGGCATCCGGGTGCAAAAGGAAGCGGAAGACACCGCGCCCTTTGTCGATCACATCCTGTACGCCCCGATCCTGGCCTGGGCGGGCTATCTGGCGGCCTACCGCTTCCTGTTCGGTGAGGCAGGCCACCGCCGTGGCTATGGCCTGCTGGCCCTGGCTACTTGTGGCAACCTGGTGTTTTCGGGCGGGCGGGCCGGGCAGATGGTCTTCCTGGCGCTGCTGGCCGTGCTCGTTTTCCAGCGTTTCGCCAAACGGCCGGCGTTGGCCACCTTGTTGTCGGCTGCTTTGATCAGTGCCCTGCTGGCGGTCAGTTACGTGAGCAACGACTACTTCCGCAGCCGGCTCGACATGGCCGTTGAGGAAATCGCCAGCATCGACAACACCGTCAATACCTCCACCGGCCTGCGCCTCACCTTTTACGCCAACTCGGTGCGTCTGTTCACCGAGCATCCGCTGATCGGGGTCGGTGCCGGGGATTTCACGCGTGAATATGCGCGCGTTCATGAACAGCACTCGCCCGGCTGGCTGACGACGACGAACCCGCACAATCAGTATCTGTTCGTGCTCACGACCACCGGGCTGCTCGGCGGCGCGATCCTGCTGCTGACGCTCTTCCCGCCCGCCCTGTGGCGGCGCCAGGGGGACAAGCTGGATCACCTGCGCATCGGCCTGGTCGTGTTCATCGGCGTGAGCTGTCTCTTCGAGGATTACCTGTGGCGATCGAACACCAGCCTGTTGTTCGTGCTCTTTGCCGTCGTGCTGCTTGGCAAGCCGAAGCCCGTTCCCGGGGGGCGCTAGCGCCCGATGAAAATCTTCGTGCTGAATCTGGCGCGTGCCGCCGACCGCCGCGTCGTGATGCTCGGCCGCCTGCAGGCGATGGGCTGGCCGGCCGAGATACTGCCGGCCATTGACGGTGCCCGTGTCGACCGGAAGAGTCTGCCGGGGGATACCGCGCCGGGTCTGTCGGCCGGTGAAATCGGTTGCTACCTGTCGCATCGCCGGTTTTGGGAAACGGTCGTCGAGCGCCAGCTCGATCATGCAATCCTGCTCGAAGACGACGTGATCATCAGCCCCGACTTGCTGCGGGTCGCCGAGGAAATCGCTGCGCTCGCGCTGCCTTTCGACGCCGTGCGGCTGTCCGCGCTGGAGGCGGTGCGGGGCATTCCGGTGGTCACGCTGTCCGGCGGTCAGCGGCTGGTGCTGCCGAACAAGAATCCCAGTGGCGCACAGGGCTATCTCGTCAGCCAGGCCGGCGCCCGGCGCTTGCTGGCCCGGCTGGCGGTGCCGAAGCAGCCCGTGGACGATGCCTTCGATGCGTACTGGAAGCATGGCCTGTGCATTCCGGTGGTGTTTCCCACGCTGGTGGAGGAGGACTGTTCGATGAACAGCACCATCGGCGGGGGGCGCATGGGGGGCGACGGGCGCAATACGCTGGTGCGCCACCTGAAGCGGGTGGCCGAGGCGCAGTGTCGCAAGATCGCGGTATTCCTGATGGCGCGCCGCTTGTGCGCGCTGGCCCGCCATCGCGACAGGGGCAATCGGGCACAATGACGGCTGTGTTTGTCCTGCCACCTGTGCGCGCGTAATCGAAGGTCGACGATGAAAATGGATGCCGACGGGCAAATGCTGAACGATGTACCGGGCGCGCCCTTCCTCACCTGCTGCTTCTTCACCGACAGCTACGCTGCCGAGGCGGAACAGCTCAAGGCCTCCCTTGAGCACACCCGTACCCCGTATTTCCTGAAGCGCTGCCCGAGCCGCGGTTACTGGGAAGCCAACACCCGCATCAAGCCCGAGTTTCTGCGCGACTGTCTGCAGCGCTTCCCCGGCCGCGACATCGTGTACCTGGATGCCGACTCGGTGGTGCGTGCGCCGCTCATGCTGTTCTTCGATTTCCCTGGTGACATCGGGGTGTTTGTCGCGCCGGCGGCCAGCGGCTTGTCGCACCGCTACCTGACCGGGACGCTGTACCTCCGCAACACCCCGGCCGTGCATGCCTTCGTGCAGGACTGGATCGATGCTCAGAACGGCATGGTGCTCGGCGTCGACCAGGACAGCTTCACCGCCGCCATCGAGCAGAATCCGGCGCTGGTCATCCAGCCGTTGCCGGAGAGCTACGTCAAGATTTTCGACCGGGGCGCCGAGCCGCCGGTGATCGAGCACTTCCAGGCCAGCCGCGGGCGCGTCAAACTGCAGCGGGTGATCAAGAAAGTCCGCAACGTGGTGCTCGGCGGCCTCGTCGTGGCAGGCGCCGTGTGGTTTGCATCCGGCTGGTTCTGATGCAGCAGTTACATTTTTTCCATCCATGAGCCGTATCCACATCCTGATGTACCACCGCGTGGGGGATTTTCCCCAGCGCATGCCCAGCCACCGGGCGCAATACTGTGATCTGCCCCGTTTCAAGGCGCAGATGAGCATGCTCAGGCAGCTTGGCTACAACGTGGTCAGCCTGGATGCGGCTGTCGCCGCCCTGCGCGGGGAGGCGCGCCTGCCGTCCCGGTCGGTGGTACTGACTTTCGACGACGGGTACGTGGATTTTCTGGAGCATGCGGCCCCGGTGCTGCTGGCGCATGGCTATCCGGCAACGGTCTATGCCGTCGCCGGCCTGCTCGGCCAGGCTAATGCATGGGTGGCGTCGGAGGGGCTGACGCAGGCGCCCCTGATGAACGTCGCCCAACTGCGGGAAGTGCACGCCATGGGCTTTTCCATCGGCTCCCATACCGTGACGCATCCGCGCCTGATCACGCTGGAGACCCCGCGCATCGTCGAAGAACTGGGTGCCAGCAAGCGGATGCTGGAAGACGTGCTCGGCGGGTGCGTCGAGCACCTGTGCTACCCCTACGGCAGCCATGACATCCGTGCCGTCGAAGCCGCCAGCGCGGCCGGTTATGTGAGCGGCACGACCTGCCAGTGGGGCCCCGCCACGCCGGCCGATGACCTGCTGACCCTGCCGCGCAAGGCGGTCTCCCAGGGCACTACCGCGTTCCGCCTGTTCTGGATGCTGCTCGCCAGAAACCGGGCGCGGGGCCAGGCGATCCGGCGCGACACGGGGGCTGGCCCGACAGGCCGCTAGCCTTCGTGTCAGTGTTGGCGGAATAGGGGATTGCGCCGTTTGGGGCGCAGCAGGTTCCGAAAACGGTGTACGCCCAGTCGGCAATACAGTTTCATCGCATCCAGCCGCTGCCGGATATGGCCAGTACTGGCCCGCACCCGCAGAATTCGTCCGGCAGACCGGTAATGGCCGCTCCGGTAAAGGCTCTTCAATGTCTGCCGACCCATGCGCGAGACAAACACGTCCGGCTTCACCTGATCCAGGTAATCAACCCCTTCCGTATCCGTCAGTGCCAGATGCAGATTGAAAAAACCGTGGAAGCCGAAGGTCGGTCCGGTGGGGGGAATCAGTTCAAAGGCGAAGCGACTGGCCAGCTCCACCGGGGCAAAGCGGATGCCGTAACGGTTGACCAGCAGGTCGTGATAAAGATCGCAGATGCAATAGTCCTCGGGCTGGAGTTCGCAGATGTCCGGGTCCTGCAGGGCGTCGACGAGTTTTCGGCTGCGCAGGGAAAAGCCCCCGTTGCCCACGGGATGCCGGGTGTGCGGCCATGGCGCGCCGACATAATCGTAGTCGAGACAGGCTGGGTCCCAGGCTGCCGGATCGAGGATGAAGCCATCCCACTGCACCACCAGTACATGGCTGCCACGGAAGTGCCGGCCCAGCTCCTTGACCATGAAGTTCGAATACTCGGTCACATTGCGCAGGGGCGCCACGGGATGAATGGCGATGCGTGGGTCGCTGCACTTAAAGTCTGCATGGGTCAGCAGAACAGCCTCGCAAAAGCGCGTACCGGCCATGCAGCGCTGCATGACGGTCACAGCCAACTCTGGATTGCGGGTGTCGAGGCAAAGCAGGCTGGTCGAGGAGAGGTCAAGCATTTTGTGGGTGAGCGTAGCCGCTGTGAGTTGAAAGTATCTGGATACGGCTGGCATTTTAGAGCACCAGGCGCCCGGTGCCTTCCCTGCAAGTTCAACCCGCTCTCTGGCGATTGCGGCAAAATACGGCCTCGCCCGCCCGTCCACATTCCGTTTTCCATCCCGCCAATTGATTACGCCTGTCTTTTCCATGCCGTGCACCGGATTCGTCGACGCCGTCCTTGTCCGGTCGGGACGGGTTTGAGCACGCCGTGAAGCGCCTCCTCATCGTTCGTGCCTCGGCCATCGGCGACGTGGTGTTTGCCTCCGCGCTGCCGGCGGCGATCCGTCGCACGCATCCGGATGCCCACATCGCCTGGCTGGTCGAGCCGGGCATCCACGAACTGCTGCTGGCCGACCCGAACATCGACGAAGTCATCACCTGGTCGAAGGCCGAGTGGGTCAGGCTGTGGAAGGACGGCAAGCGGCTCGAACTGTGGCGGCGCGTGCGCCAGCTGCGGCGCGAACTCCACGCGCGCCGTTTCGACATCGCCCTCGACCTGCAGGGCCTGATGAAGAGCGGCTTCATCACCTGGCTGTCGGGGGCACCCCGGCGGGTCGGGCTGGGTTCGAAGGAAGGCAGCCAGTGGCTGATGACCGAGGTCATCCCCCGTGGCGGCGAGGCGGCCCGCATCGGCTCCGAATACCAGTACCTGGCTCAGCAGATGGGCTTTGAGGCAGGTGACTTTCTGCCGACCCTGACGGTGGCCCCGGCCGCCGCAGCCACGGTGCTCGGCAAGCTCGCCGAACACGGCCTTGCCCCCGGCAGCTACGCCGTATTTGCCCCCTTCACCACGCGGCCCCAGAAGCACTGGTTCGAGGATGCCTGGCAGGCTCTCGCCCCGCAACTGATCGCTGCCACCGGCCTGACGCCGGTGATCCTCGGCGGCCCGGCCGACACCGAAGCCGCCGCGCGCATCGCCGCCGCCGACCCGCGCATCGTCAACCTTGCCGGCCAGACGCGCCTGCCCGAAGCCGTTGCTGCCATCGCCCATTCGGCGTTGCTGATTGGCGTCGATACCGGCCTGACCCACATGGGCACCGCGCTGGCGCGGCCGACGGTGGCGATCTTCGGTTCCACCTGCCCCTACCAGAACACCGGCCGGCCCACCGGCAGCGTGATCTGGCTGGGCCTCGAATGCTCTCCGTGCCGGCGTCGGCCCACTTGCGGCGGCAAGTTCACCTGCCTGCGCGACATCACCCCGGAAATAGTGCTGGCGCGCGCGCAAGCCATGCTCGCCGCCGGCCAGGGCACAACATGAAGATTCTGCACGTGGAAGCCGGCAAGCACCTCTACGGCGGTGCCCGCCAGGTGCTGTACATCGCCGAAGGCCTCGCCGCCCGGGGCGTGGACAACCTGCTGGCCTGCCCGAGCGGCAGCGAGATGTCCCGTCAGCAGCCGGCCGGTGTGCGCGTGCTGCCGATGAAAATGGGCGGCGATGGCGACATCGGCCTGGCCTTGCGTCTGGCCAGCCTGACCCGCGCCGAAAAGCCCGACCTGGTGCACCTCCACAGCCGGCGTGGCGCCGATACCTGGGGCGGCCTCGCGGCGAAGCTGGCCGGTGTGCCCTGCGTGCTGTCGCGACGGGTGGACAACCCGGAGTCGCGCCTCGCCGTGGCCATCAAGTACCGGCTCTACGACCACGTGATCACCATTTCCGAAGGCATCCGCCAGGTGCTGCTGGGCGAAGGGCTGGCGCCGGGCAAGGTGAGTTGTGTGCGCAGCGCGGTCGATGCCACGCCCTACCTCGTGCCGGTGGAGGGTGCCGCCTTCCGCGCCGAATTCGGCCTGCCCGCCGATGCGCTGGTGGCCGGTGTGGTCGCCCAGCTGATTCCGCGCAAGGGCCATCGCTACCTGCTGGCGGCCCTGCCGGAACTCCTCCAGCGCTACCCGGCGCTGCAGGTGCTGATCTTCGGTCAGGGGCCACTCGAGGCCGAGTTGCGCGCCGAAGTGGCGAAGCATGGCCTCGCCGATGTGGTCCATTTCACCGGCTTTCGCCATGATCTGGCCCGCTGGATCGGCGGGCTCGACATGCTGGTGCACCCGGCCGACATGGAAGGCCTTGGTGTGTCGTTGCTGCAGGCGTCCGCCGCCGGCGTGCCGATCATCACCAGCCGGGCCGGTGGCCTGCCAGAGGCGGTGCAGGACGAAGTGACCGGTATCCTGTGTCCGCCGGGCGACGTGCCGGCGCTGACTGCCGCCGTCGCGCGCCTGGCCGCCGATCCGGC